>NZ_WSPD01000008.1:0-239047 GCF_026319105.1 Enterobacter sp. HSTU-ASh6
TGGCATCAGGTCAAACTCAGTGACAGTTTACCCGTCTGTTGACGGGTAACTGAAGTGACTTTAAACATACAAGGGCATCAGGCCGCACGGAGACTTAAATCTCGACCTGCGTTCCCAGCTCAATCACGCGGTTAGGCGGGATCTCGAACTGGTCAGGCGCACGCAGGGCGTTACGCTGCAGGATAAGGTACAGCTTGCCGCGCAGGCGCAGATACCACGGGCGTTTGCCGATGATCAGCGACTCGTGCGACATAAAGAATGACGTCTCCATCATCCGGCAACTCAGCCCTTCCAGACCACAGCGGTGGAATACCTCTTCCACGTTTGGCGTTTCACGCCAGCCGTAGCTCGCCACCACGCGCCAGAAGGTCGGTGACAACTGCTCGATCTGCACCCGGCGAACGTTGTGTACATACGGCGCATCTTCGGTGCGCAGCGTCAGCAGAATGACGCGTTCATGCAGGACCTTGTTGTGCTTGAGGTTATGCATCAACGCAAACGGAATCACGTTCAGGGCTCGAGACATGTATACCGCCGTACCCGGCACGCGAACCGGCGGTGATTTTTCCAGTGAAGCAATCATCGCCTCAAGAGAATTTCCGTGCTCATGCATACGGCGCAGCAGACGGAAACGCTCGCTCTTCCATGTGGTCATAACGATGAACATCACCAGACCCAGCGTCAGCGGCAGCCAGCCACCAGAAACAATCTTGTCGAGGTTTGCCGAGAACAGCGGCACGTCGATACAGAGGAAGCCCACCAGAATCATTGCCACAAGGAATTTATTCCAGTGCCAGTTTCGGTACGCCACCGTGGTGGAGAGCAGGGACGTCAGCACCATGGTTCCCGTTACGGCGATACCGTACGCCGCCGCCAGGTTGCTGGAGTGCTCGAAGCTGACGATCACAATTACTACCGCGAAATAGAGCAGCCAGTTAACGAACGGGATGTAGATCTGACCCGACTCCATCTCTGAGGTATGGATAATGCGCATCGGTGAGAGGTACCCCAGACGCACAGCCTGGCGCGTCAGCGAGAACACCCCGGAAATCACCGCCTGAGAGGCAATGACTGTCGCCAGCGTCGCCAGGATCAGCATCGGTACCAGCGCCCAGTCTGGCGCCAGCAGGAAGAACGGGTTCTTAATCGCTTCCGGGTTTTTGAGCAACAGCGCCCCCTGACCGAAATAGTTCAGCACCAGCGACGGCAGCACCACGATAAACCATGCCACACGGATAGGCAGTTTCCCAAAGTGCCCCATGTCGGCATACAGCGCTTCAACGCCGGTGATGGAGAGCACGACCGCCCCCAGCGCAACGAAGGAGACCACTTTATACTCGAGGAAGAAATGCACCGCCCAGTAGGGGTTCAGCGCATGCAGCACTTCCGGGTTAGCGATAATGCTGCGTAAACCAAGCGCTGCCAGGATCAGGAACCAGGCCAGCATAATCGGTGCGAACAGTTTCCCTACCAGCCCGGTACCGTGCTTCTGGATCACAAACAGCAGCGTCAGAACGATGATTGCCAGCGGAACCACCCACGTATCGAGCTGCGGCGCGATAATCTCCAGCCCCTCTATTGCCGAGAGCACCGAAATAGCCGGCGTTATCACCACTTCCCCGTAGAAGAAGCTGCCGCCAATCAGACCGATAATGACCAGCACAGAGGTCATTCTGGCCGAGGTGTTACGCCCGGCCAGCGACATCAACGTCAGGATCCCACCTTCACCTGCGTTATCCGCCCGCATCACGAAGGAGAGATATTTAACAGAAACCACCAGGATCAGCAGCCAGAAGATGAGGGACAGGAAGCCAAATACGGCATCGCGTTCAACACCAAAGCCAAACTGGCCGGACAAACATTCACGAAGCGTATAAAGCGGGCTGGTGCCGATATCACCGTAGACAACCCCGATCGCCGCAAGCGTTATTGCGGGTAATGATTGCTTATTATCAGTGCTCATAGACTAGTCTTTTCGTTTGAATAACAAATGTGTTCCTGGTCCCTTGGTCCACAAAAAGCGCACAGTATGCACGATTCGTTGCAAAATCGAACCCCTAAATGCAACCGCATTAATGTAGCGCAAAGAAAATTGCGCCGCACTTCAGTCTATTACCAGCCCTGACTGAAACGTCTATACTCGCTTCAATTGGCCGCCACGACGGCGAAAGGATGCAAAACTATTATGGCTCACTCACATTTATTAGCAGAAAGAATTTCCCGCCTCAGCAGCGCGCTGGAGAAAGGCCTTTTCGAGCGTAGCCACGCCATCCGCCTCTGTTTGCTGGCGGCGTTGAGCGGGGAAAGCGTGTTTCTGCTCGGCCCCCCAGGCATTGCCAAGAGCCTGATAGCCCGCAGGTTAAAGTTTGCTTTTCAGAATGCCCGCGCCTTCGAATACCTGATGACCCGATTCTCTACCCCTGAAGAAGTTTTCGGCCCGCTTTCCATCCAGGCGCTGAAAGATGAGGGGCGTTATCAGCGTTTGACCGAGGGGTATCTTCCGGAGGCGGAGATTGTTTTCCTCGATGAGATCTGGAAAGCGGGACCGGCGATTCTGAACACCCTTCTCACAGCGATAAACGAACGTCGGTTCCGCAACGGCGCCAGCGAAGAGAAAATCCCGATGCGCCTGCTGGTGGCCGCCTCAAACGAACTGCCTGAAGCCGACAGCAGCCTGGAAGCGCTGTATGACCGTATGCTGATCCGCCTGTGGCTGGACAAAGTGCAGGATAAATCCAATTTCCGTTCCATGCTGGTCAGCCAGCAGGATGAGAATGAAAACCCGGTTGCCCCTTCACTGCAGGTGACGGATGAGGAGTATCACCAGTGGCAGCAGGACATTGGCAAAATCAAACTGCCGGACGCGGTCTTTGAGCTGATCTACCTCCTGCGTCAGCAGCTCGATCTCCTTCCCTCGGCGCCCTACGTCTCCGATCGTCGCTGGAAAAAAGCAATCCGCCTTCTGCAGGCCAGCGCCCTGTTCAGCGGGCGTGATGCCGTTGCGCCCATCGACCTGATCCTGCTGAAAGATTGCCTCTGGCACGATGCAGAAGGCATGAACCTGATGCAGCAGCAGCTTGAGGTTTTGATGACCGGACACGCCTGGGGGCAGCAGGCGATGCTCAACCAGCTGGGGGCCATCGCCCAGCGGCGCATTCAGCTCCAGCAGCAACAAAGCGATAAAACCGCGCTGAAAGTGAATCGTCTGGGGGGAATGTTCGCCCGTAAACCGCACTATGAGTTACCCGCTGAACTGACCAGCCCGACGCTGACGCTGTTGCTTCAGCAGCCGCTCAAGCTGCATGACATGCAGGTCGTGCACATTACGCTTGAGCGTGAGGCGCTGGCCCAGTGGCTGGATAAGGGCGGAGAGATCCGGGGAAAACTCAACGGCATCGGTTTCGCGCAGCCGCTTAATATGGAAGTGGACAGTAGCCAGCATCTGGTGATCCGCGACGTCAGCCTGCAGGGATCGCGTCTTGCGCTTCCTGGCACCGCCTCAGACAGCGTTCCCGAAGAGATTAAGCAACAGCTGGAAGCGCTGGATACAGAATGGCACCACCAGCACACCCGCTTCAGCGAGCAGCAAAAATGCCTCTTTATTCATAGCGACTGGTTAGGTCGCATCGAAGCCAGCCTGCAGGATGTCAGCGCGCAGATCAAACAGGCGCGTCAATGCTAACTCTGGATACGCTTAACGTCATGCTGGCCGTCAGCGAGGAAGGGTTGATCGAAGAGGTGGTGATTACCCTTCTTGCTTCGCCGCAGCTGGCAGCCTTCTTTGAAAAATTTCCGAAGCTTAAAAAAGCGATGACGGACGATCTCCCACGCTGGCGGGAAAACCTGCGTCAGCGGTTTAAAGAGACCGAAGTGCCTCCTGAGTTAACGGAAGAGGTAGCCTGTTACCAGCAGTGCCAGCGGCTCTCCACGTCGCAGTTTATCGTTCAGCTCCCGCAAACCCTGACGCTGCTCGATAACGTTCACTCGCCGTTCGCCAGCCAGGCCCGGGCGCTGGTCACGGATAACGCCACCTTTACCCCTGCGCTGCACACGCTCTTTTTACAGCGCTGGCGCCTCAGCCTGGTGGTGCAGGCCACAACCCTCAACCAGCAGTTGCTGGATGAAGAGCGTGAGCAACTGCTCAGCGAAGTGCAGGAACGCATGACCTTAAGCGGCCAGCTGGAGCAGGTGCTGGTGGAAAATGAGAACGCCGCCGGACGACTCTGGGATATGAGCGCCGGTCAGCTGCGGCGCGGGGACTATCAGCTGATCGTCAGGTACGGGGATTTTCTGGCGCAGCAGCCCGAGCTGATGAAGCTTGCAGAACAGCTGGGCCGCTCCAGGGAGGCAAAATCGGTCCCAAAGAAAGATGCCCCAATGGAAACTTTCCGCACCCTGGTGCGCGAACCGGCTACCGTGCCCGAACAGGTTGACGGGCTCCAGCAGAGCGATGACATTTTACGTCTGCTGCCGACGGAGCTGAGCACACTCGGGATGACCGAGCTGGAGTATGAATTTTACCGTCGGCTGGTGGAAAAGCAGCTGCTTACCTATCGCCTGCACGGCGAAGCCTGGCGTGAGAAAGTCAGCCAGCGGCCGGTCGTTCATCAGGATTTTGATGAACAGCCGCGCGGGCCATTCATTGTTTGCGTGGATACATCCGGATCGATGGGCGGGTTTAACGAGCAGTGTGCGAAGGCGTTCTGTCTGGCACTGATGCGCGTGGCGCTGGCCGATCGCCGTCGCTGCTTCATCATGCTTTTCTCCAGCGAAGTGGTGGGTTATGAACTGACGAACCAGCAGGGGCTCGAACAGGCGATCCGCTTTTTAAGCCAGCGTTTTCGCGGCGGTACCGATCTGGCCAGCTGTTTTCGCAGCATTGTGGAACGCATGCAGGGTGGCGACTGGTACGACGCTGACGCGGTGGTGATTTCTGATTTTATTGCCCAGCGGCTGCCGGATGATGTGGTCAGTAAAGTGAAGGAGTTGCAGCGGGTACATCAGCATCGTTTCCACGCGGTGGCTATGTCCGCCCATGGAAAACCCGGCATCATGCGCATCTTCGATCATATCTGGCGCTTTGATACCGGGTTACGTAGCCGCCTGCTCAGACGCTGGCAGCGTTAATTACAGAAGAGAGCCGACGCTTTCGCGTACCTGCTGCGGCCAGACCCCGCACTGAACCTGACCGATATGCGGCAACTGAAGCAGCAGCATAGTCAGGCGGGACTGGCCAATACCGCCGCCTATGGTCTGCGGCATTTCGCCACGCAGCAGCGCCTGATGCCACTCTAATGTGAGACGATCTTCATCACCGGTCACCGCCAGCTGGCGCTTGAGCGCGTCAGCATCCACGCGGATCCCCATAGAAGAGAGCTCGAACGCGTCTTCCAGCACCGGGTTCCAGACCAGAATATCGCCGTTCAGACCAGCATAGTCGCGCTCGCCCGGGGTGCTCCAGTCATCATAATCCGGCGCACGCACGTCGTGGCGTTTACCATCAGACAATTTGCCACCGATACCGATAAGGAACACCGCGCCCAGCTCTTTGGCGATCGCCCGTTCACGGCCTTTGGCATCCAGATCCGGGAAACGACTCAGCAGTTCCTGGCTGTGAACAAAGTGGATCGACTCCGGCAGAAACGGTGCCAGACCAAACTCTTTGCTTACGGCCGCTTCGGTGGCTTTGATCCCGGCATAGATCGCTTCAACGGTAGATTTCAGCGTCCCCACGTGACGCTCGCCATCCCCCATGACGAGTTCCCAGTCCCACTGGTCAACGTACACGGAATGAATGGGAGACAGGCGGTCTTCATCGGGACGAAGGGCTTTCATATGCGTGTAGAGCCCTTCGCCCGCGCTGAAGTCGTGTTGTCCCAGGGTTTGACGCTTCCATTTCGCAAGGGAATGAACCACTTCGAACTGGGCATCTGGCAGTGTTTTCACTTTTACCTGTACCGCTTTTTCGCATCCAGAGAGGTTATCCTGGGTCCCGTCACCCACGCGGCTAAGGATTGGAGCCTGGACTTCAATCAGCCCAAGCTTCTCTTCCAGCTGGCGGGAAAAATGGGATTTAACGAAACTGATCTGGCGTTGTTTTGCGATATAAGCGGTTTTCATTATTTATACTCCTGCGTCCTGTTGGTATTGATTAAGCAACAGAAATGCCACCTTATTCAATAACCCATCAACAAAAAGCCCACTTCACTTTTGATTCGTCAAAATAAGACGCTAGAATAGAGGGAATCATTAATCTTCATAAGAAAAAGCTATGGAAAATTATCAGATCGACAATCTCGACCGCGGCATTCTGGAGGCGTTAATGGCTAATGCCCGTACCGCCTACGCCGAACTGGCGAAACAGTTTGGCGTCAGCCCCGGCACCATTCACGTTCGCGTAGAAAAGATGAAGCAGGCGGGGATCATTACCGGTGCGCGTATTGACGTCAGCCCTAAGCAGCTGGGTTATGACGTGTGCTGTTTCATTGGCATTATTCTTAAAAGCGCCAAAGACTATCCTTCTGCACTGGCGAAGCTGAACGCGTTGGATGAAGTCACCGAGGCCTACTACACCACCGGGCACTACAGCATCTTTATTAAAGTCATGTGCCGATCCATCGATGCCCTCCAGCAGGTACTTATCAACAAGATCCAAACAATCGATGAAATTCAGTCCACCGAGACACTGATCTCCCTGCAAAACCCGATCATGCGTACCATCCGCCCGTGATCGGGCAAATTCATTCCCACATTTTCCACAGGTAGATCCCAGCTCGTTCACAGCGTACAATGGCCGTCTCTTTATCTGAGCGAGCGATCAATGGCGGACATTACCCTTATCAGCGGCAGCACCCTTGGTGGTGCGGAATACGTAGCGGAACATCTGGCTGAAAAGCTGGAAGATGCGGGCTTTTCCACACAAACCCTGCACGGCCCGTTGCTTGAAGATCTCCCGACTGACGGTGTCTGGCTGCTGATTACCTCCACGCACGGCGCGGGCGATCTGCCGGATAACCTGCAACCTTTATATGACGAACTGCTGGAACAACAGCCTGACCTGTCAAACGTCCGTTTTGGCGCAGTGGGGATCGGCAGCCGTGAATATGACACTTTCTGCGGGGCTATCGAGAAAGTTGAAGCCGCTGTTACCGCTTGTGGGGCAAAACAGTTGGGTGAAACCCTCAAGATCAACATCCTCGATCATGACATTCCGGAAGATCCGGCAGAGATCTGGCTCGCGGAATGGAAAAATTTACTCAAAAACGATTAAAGATCGTGCGAACGGATGTGGGTAACTCTGGTTAAAAGCTCGTATTAACCCGTAGTTATCCAAAGAACAACCGTAGCGTCGATTTTGACCTGTGTATAAAGTCGCGATCTGATCCCAGCTTATACTGGCCAGGATCACCGATCATTCACAGCAAACGATCCTTTCTAACTGCATGATCTTCTTTATGAGATCGGACTTATCCACACAGGTTCGCGATCCTAATAAGAGATCACAATAGAACAGATCTCTAAATAAAAAGATCTTCTTTTTAATAGCCCAGGATCCCAATGCTTTCTCGAAAGACTAAAGTTGAGTAGAATCCACGGCCCGGGCTTCAATCCATTTTCATACCGCTTTACGCGAGGCAGACCACCATGTTTTATCAGGATCCTTTTGACGTCATCATCATTGGCGGGGGTCACGCAGGCACTGAGGCCGCAATGGCCGCAGCGCGTATGGGTCAGCAGACCCTGCTTTTGACACACAATATCGACACGCTGGGACAAATGTCCTGTAATCCGGCGATTGGCGGCATTGGGAAAGGACACCTGGTAAAAGAAGTGGATGCACTTGGCGGCCTGATGGCGAAAGCGATCGATCATGCAGGCATCCAGTTTAGGATACTAAACGCGAGCAAAGGTCCCGCTGTGCGCGCGACCCGTGCGCAGGCAGACCGCGTGCTCTACCGTCAGGCGGTACGAACTGCCCTGGAGAACCAGCCGAATCTGATGATCTTCCAGCAGGCTGTTGAAGATCTTATCGTCGAGAACGATCGCGTCGTTGGCGCGGTGACCCAGATGGGCCTCAAATTCCGTGCGAAGGCCGTGGTGTTGACCGTGGGGACATTCCTTGATGGTAAAATACATATCGGTCTGGATAACTACAGCGGTGGCCGTGCCGGCGATCCGCCCTCTATCCCGCTGTCTCGCCGTCTGCGTGAACTGCCGCTGCGTGTCAGTCGCCTGAAAACCGGTACGCCTCCGCGTATTGATGCGCGCACCATTGATTTTAGCGTGCTGGCGCAACAGCACGGTGATAACCCAATGCCGGTCTTCTCGTTTATGGGCAATGCGGCGCAGCATCCGCAACAGGTCCCGTGCTACATCACGCACACCAACGAGAAAACCCACGATGTAATCCGCAATAACCTCGATCGCAGCCCAATGTATGCCGGCGTGATCGAAGGGATCGGCCCGCGCTACTGCCCGTCGATCGAAGACAAAGTGATGCGCTTCGCCGATCGTAACCAGCATCAGATCTTCCTTGAGCCTGAAGGGCTCACCTCGAACGAAATTTACCCGAACGGTATCTCCACCAGCCTGCCATTCGATGTTCAGATGCAAATTGTTCGTTCAATGCAGGGGATGGAGAACGCAAAAATCGTTCGCCCTGGCTACGCTATTGAGTACGATTTCTTCGATCCACGTGACCTGAAGCCAACCCTGGAGAGCAAATTCATCCACGGTCTGTTCTTCGCGGGCCAGATTAACGGTACCACCGGTTACGAAGAAGCGGCGGCACAGGGCCTGCTTGCCGGTCTGAACGCTGCACGTTTCTCAGCCGAGAAAGAGGGTTGGGCGCCAGGCCGTTCTCAGGCCTATCTGGGCGTGCTGGTTGACGACCTCTGCACCCTGGGTACCAAAGAGCCGTACCGTATGTTTACTTCTCGCGCGGAATATCGCCTGATGCTGCGTGAAGATAACGCCGACCTGCGTCTGACCGAAATCGGCCGTGAGCTGGGTCTGGTGGATGACGAACGCTGGGCACGCTTCAACGAGAAACTGGAGCGTATCGAGCAGGAACGTCAGCGCCTGAAAACGACATGGGTTAATCCGCAGGCGGAAACAGCAGCTGAAGTGAACGCTCACTTAACTGCGCCGCTCTCTCGCGAAGCCAGCGGCGAAGATCTGCTGCGTCGCCCGGAAGTGACCTATGAAAATCTGGTGAAACTCACCGCGTTTGCGCCAGGCCTGGAAGACGCTGAAGCGGCAGAGCAGGTTGAAATCCAGGTGAAATACGAAGGTTACATCGCGCGTCAGCAGGATGAGATTGAAAAACAGCAGCGTAACGAAAATACGCTTCTGCCGGAAATGCTGGACTACCGTCAGGTGACAGGCCTTTCCAACGAAGTGATCGCCAAGCTGAACGATCATAAGCCGGTGTCGATCGGCCAGGCATCCCGTATCTCCGGTGTCACCCCCGCCGCAATTTCGATCCTGCTGGTGTGGCTGAAAAAGCAGGGCATGCTGCGCCGCAGCGCGTAATGTTTGAACATCGCCCGGTGGCGCTGCGCTTACCGGGCCTACTGAACCCGTAGGGCGGGTTAGCGAAGCGCCACCCGCCAGTTAGCATCTCAACAGGTATTCACCGTGCTCAATAAACTCTCTCGTCTGCTGGATCAGGCAGGTATTTCGCTCACCGATCACCAGAAAACTCAGTTGGTGGCCTATGTCGATATGCTGAACAAATGGAACAAAGCGTACAATCTGACGTCTGTTCGGGACCCTAACGAGATGCTGGTTCGCCATATTCTCGACAGCATCGTGGTGGCGCCGTATCTGAACGGTGAGCGTTTTATCGATGTGGGCACGGGCCCGGGTCTGCCGGGGATTCCGCTGTCGATTGTTCGTCCTGATAGCCATTTCACGCTACTGGACAGCCTTGGCAAGCGCGTGCGCTTTTTACGTCAGGTACAGCATGAGCTGAAGCTTGAGAACATCACGCCCGTGCAGAGCAGGGTAGAGGAGTTCCCGGCGGAGCCGCCGTTTGACGGGGTTATCAGCCGTGCCTTTGCTTCTCTTAATGACATGGTGAGCTGGTGTAAGCATTTACCGGCAGAGCATGGCCGTTTTTATGCGCTGAAAGGACAGTTACCTGGCGAGGAAATTGAACAGCTTCCGGACGGTTTTGCGGTCGAGTCTATTGAGAAATTACACATTCCTCAGCTCGAAGGTGAGCGTCATCTGGTGATAATTAAGCCAAACAATTTTTAAAAAATTAATAAAAAATGTGGAATTTGTGCTGTTCTGACCATGTTAAAAAACAGCACAACTCATGGGGATTTATCGGTGAGCCGTTAACCTCTTTTTCACTAAGGTTTTTCTTACGGTTAACGTGGCGGCGGTTATTTTCCGTGAAGATAGTCATCTGTGAAAATATAAGTCTGCTAAAAGTGGAAGGCAGTAACCAGAACGCAATGTTAATTATTTATTAAGAATGTCAATAAAAGGTTTTTATTGTGTACCGGGCTGTTTTGAAAATAGTTACGGTGTTTTGCGTTTAATTTCATAAAGATAAATTTTCACGATTTGCGCCTTTGATAAATACAACCTTATCGCAAATGTGTGTTTTGTGATCCCGTGCACGCTTTATCGCCAACGTTTTCGCGCTGTTTGCAGTTTTGGTCGAAGGTTGGTGCTTTGCGCGAAAGTTAAAAAATAGCGGTGGGGAAAAATATTTAAACATTTATTCACCTTTTCGCTACTTAATGTTTGAAATCACGGGTGCGCACCGTATAATTTGACCGCTTTTTGATGCTTGACTCTGAGCCTTAAAGGACGTTTTATACGACACGCGGCATACCTCGAAGGGAGCAGGAGTAAAAACGTGATGTCTGTGTCGCTCTTGAGTAGAAACGTTGCTCGTAAGCTTCTGTTCATTCAGTTTCTGGCTGTGATAGCAAGTGGACTGCTGTTTAGCCTCAAAGACCCCTTCTGGGGCATCTCCGCCGTGTGCGGGGGTTTGGCGGTTGTGCTGCCAAACGTGTTGTTTATGATTTTTGCCTGGCGTCATCAGGCGCATACACCCGCCAAAGGCCGCGTGGCCTGGTCCTTCGCCCTCGGCGAAGTGTGTAAGGTGTTGCTGACCTTTGCTCTACTGGTGATGGCGCTGGCGGTTTTGAAAGTGGTCTTCATGCCGCTGATAGCAACGTGGGTTTTGGTGCTGGTGGTACAAGTTCTGGCTCCAGCTGTAATCAATAACAAAGGGTAAAAGGCATCATGGCTTCAGAAAATATGACGCCGCAGGATTACATAGGTCACCATCTGAATAACCTTCAGCTGGACCTGCGTACATTCTCGCTGGTGGATCCACATAACCCCCCGGCCACCTTCTGGACGATCAACATCGACTCCATGTTCTTCTCGGTGGTTTTGGGTCTTCTGTTCCTGGCCATGTTCCGCGGTGTTGCTAAAAGAGCGACCAGCGGTGTACCAGGGAAATTCCAGACATTCATCGAAATGATCATCGGCTTCGTCCATGGCAGCGTGAAAGACATGTACCATGGTAAGAGCAAGCTGATTGCTCCGCTGGCCCTGACCGTGTTCGTTTGGGTCTTCCTGATGAACCTGATGGACCTGCTGCCTATCGATCTGCTGCCGTTTATCGGCGAGCACATCTTCGGCCTGCCTGCGCTGCGCGTGGTTCCGTCTGCTGACGTGAACATCACCCTGTCGATGGCGCTGGGCGTGTTTATCCTGATTCTTTTCTACAGCATCAAAATGAAAGGCGTAAGCGGCTTTGTGAAAGAGCTTACCTTGCAGCCGTTCAACCACTGGGCGTTTATTCCGGTCAACCTGATTCTGGAAGGCGTTAGCCTGCTGTCCAAACCTGTTTCACTGGGTCTGCGACTGTTCGGCAACATGTATGCGGGTGAGCTGATTTTCATTCTGATCGCGGGTCTTCTGCCGTGGTGGTCACAGTGGGTTCTGAATGTGCCGTGGGCCATTTTCCACATCCTGATCATTACGCTGCAAGCCTTTATCTTCATGGTTCTGACGATCGTCTATCTGTCGATGGCGTCTGAAGAGCACTGATTTTTTACCAACACTACTACGTTTTAATTGAAACAAACTGGAGACTGTCATGGAAAACCTGAATATGGATCTGCTGTACATGGCTGCCGCTGTGATGATGGGTCTGGCGGCTATCGGTGCTGCGATCGGTATCGGCATCCTCGGGGGCAAATTCCTGGAAGGCGCTGCGCGTCAACCTGATCTGATTCCTCTGCTGCGTACTCAGTTCTTTATCGTTATGGGTCTGGTGGATGCTATCCCAATGATCGCTGTAGGTCTGGGTCTGTACGTGATGTTTGCTGTCGCGTAGTAGTAGTTTTAAAACCCTAAGCCACAGAAATTAAAGAGGTATTGTGCTGTGAACATGAACGCAACAATCCTCGGCCAGGCCATCGCGTTTATTCTCTTTGTCTGGTTCTGCATGAAGTATGTATGGCCGCCTTTAATGGCTGCCATCGAAAAACGTCAGAAAGAAATTGCTGACGGTCTGGCTTCTGCAGAACGCGCTAAGAAAGATTTGGACCTTGCACAGGCCAACGCGACAGACCAGCTGAAAAAAGCGAAAGCGGAAGCTCAGGTTATCATCGAACAGGCTAACAAACGCCGTTCGCAGATCCTGGACGAAGCCAAAGCTGAAGCAGAACAGGAACGTACTAAGATCGTGACACAGGCTCAGGCTGAAATTGAAGCTGAGCGTAAACGTGCTCGTGAAGAACTGCGTAAGCAGGTTGCGATTCTGGCTGTTGCTGGCGCCGAGAAGATCATCGAACGTTCCGTGGATGAAGCTGCTAACAGCGACATCGTGGACAAACTTGTCGCTGAACTGTAAGGAGGGAGGGGCTGATGTCTGAATTTGTTACGGTAGCTCGCCCCTACGCCAAAGCAGCTTTTGACTTTGCTGTCGAACACCAAAATGTCGATCGCTGGCAGAATATGCTGGCGTTTGCCGCTGAGGTGACGAAAAACGAACAAATGGCCGAGTTGCTTTCCGGTGCGTTAGCACCTGAAACTCTCGCCGCGTCGTTTATCGCCGTGTGCGGAGAGCAACTGGATGCCAACGGCCAGAACCTGATCAAGGTGATGGCAGAAAATGGTCGTCTCCGTGTGCTCCCGGATGTTCTCGAGCAGTTTGAGCACTTACGTGCCCTTAGTGAAGCTACCGCTGAAGTTGAAGTCACTTCTGCGACTGAACTGAGTCATGAACAGCTTGCGAAAATTACCGCCGCGATGGAAAAACGTCTGTCACGCAAAGTTAAGCTGAATTGCAAAATCGATAAGTCTGTAATGGCAGGCGTAATCATCCGCTCGGGTGATATGGTCATTGATGGCAGCGTACGCGGCCGTCTTGAGCGCCTTGCAGACGTCTTGCAGTCTTAAGGGGACTGGAGCATGCAACTGAATTCCACCGAAATCAGCGAACTGATCAAGCAGCGCATTGCTCAGTTCAATGTTGTGAGCGAAGCTCACAACGAAGGTACTATTGTTTCTGTAAGTGACGGTGTTATCCGCATCCACGGCCTGGCCGATTGTATGCAGGGTGAGATGATTTCCCTGCCGGGTAACCGTTACGCTATCGCACTGAACCTGGAGCGCGACTCTGTAGGTGCCGTTGTGATGGGTCCATACGCTGACCTCGCCGAAGGCATGAAGGTTAAGTGTACTGGCCGTATTCTGGAAGTGCCGGTTGGCCGTGGCCTGCTGGGTCGCGTTGTTAACACCCTGGGTGCGCCAATCGACGGTAAAGGTCCGGTTGAGCACGATGGCTTCTCCCCAATCGAAGTTATCGCACCAGGCGTTATCGACCGTCAGTCCGTAGATCAGCCTGTTCAGACAGGTTATAAGTCCGTTGATGCCATGATCCCAATCGGTCGTGGTCAGCGTGAACTGATCATCGGTGACCGTCAGACCGGTAAAACCGCGATGGCAATCGACGCCATCATCAACCAGCGTGATTCCGGCATCAAATGTGTGTACGTGGCCATCGGCCAGAAAGCGTCCACCATTTCTAACGTGGTTCGTAAACTGGAAGAGCACGGCGCACTGGCTAACACCATTGTTGTTGTGGCGACTGCTTCTGAATCTGCTGCACTGCAATACCTGGCACCATACGCCGGTTGCGCAATGGGCGAATACTTCCGTGACCGCGGTGAAGATGCGCTGATCGTATACGATGACCTGTCTAAACAGGCTGTTGCTTATCGTCAGGTTTCCCTGCTGCTCCGTCGTCCACCTGGACGTGAAGCGTTCCCTGGCGACGTATTCTACCTCCACTCTCGTCTGCTGGAGCGTGCTTCCCGCGTTAACGCGGAATACGTCGAGAACTTCACCAAAGGTGAAGTGAAGGGTAAAACGGGCTCTCTGACCGCGCTGCCGATCATTGAAACCCAGGCGGGTGACGTTTCTGCGTTCGTTCCGACCAACGTAATCTCCATTACCGATGGTCAGATCTTCCTGGAAACCAACCTGTTTAACTCCGGTATTCGTCCGGCAGTTAACCCGGGTATCTCCGTATCCCGTGTTGGTGGTGCTGCTCAGACCAAGATCATCAAGAAACTGTCCGGTGGTATCCGTACCGCGCTGGCACAGTATCGTGAACTGGCTGCGTTCTCTCAGTTCGCATCCGATCTGGACGAAGCAACCCGTAAACAGCTGAGCCACGGTCAGAAAGTGACCGAGCTGCTGAAGCAGAAACAGTACGCACCAATGTCTGTTGCTCAGCAAGGCCTGGTACTGTTCGCGGCTGAACGCGGTTACCTCGAAGATGTGGAACTGGCGAAAATCGGTAGCTTCGAAGCCGCTCTGCTGGCTTACGCTGACCGTGATCACGCTCCGCTGATGCAAGAGATCAACCAGACCGGTGGCTATAACGACGAAATCGAAGGCAAGCTGAAAGCTATCCTCGATTCCTTCAAAGCAACCCAATCCTGGTAATCGTCCGGCGGCTTGTCTCAGGACAAGCCGCCTGGCATTGAGGAGAAGCTCATGGCCGGCGCAAAAGAGATACGTAGTAAGATCGCAAGCGTCCAGAACACGCAAAAGATCACTAAAGCGATGGAGATGGTCGCCGCTTCCAAAATGCGTAAATCGCAGGATCGCATGGCGGCCAGCCGTCCTTATGCAGAAACCATGCGCAAAGTGATTGGTCACCTTGCAAACGGTAATCTGGAATATAAGCACCCTTACCTGGAAGAACGCGACGTTAAGCGCGTGGGCTACCTGGTGGTGTCGACCGACCGTGGTCTGTGTGGCGGCTTGAACATTAACCTGTTCAAAAAACTGCTGGCGGATATGAAAGCATGGTCTGAAAAAGGCGTTCAGTGCGATCTCGCATTGATCGGCTCTAAAGGCGTCTCTTTCTTTAACTCCGTTGGTGGCAACATTGTCGCTCAGGTGACCGGTATGGGTGATAACCCGTCCCTGTCCGAACTGATCGGCCCGGTTAAAGTGATGTTGCAGGCTTATGATGAAGGCCGTCTGGACAGACTGTACGTTGTCAGCAACAAATTCATTAACACCATGTCTCAGGTTCCAACGCTCACTCAGATGCTGCCGTTACCGGCATCAGAAGATGACGAGCTGAAGCAAAAAGCCTGGGATTACCTGTATGAACCCGATCCGAAACCGCTGCTGGATACCCTGCTGCGCCGTTACGTTGAATCACAGGTTTATCAGGGCGTTGTAGAAAACCTGGCCAGCGAGCAGGCCGCACGAATGGTGGCGATGAAAGCCGCGACCGATAATGGCGGCAGCCTGATTAAAGAGCTGCAGTTGGTTTACAACAAAGCTCGTCAGGCCAGCATTACTCAGGAACTCACCGAGATCGTCTCGGGGGCCGCCGCGGTTTAACCAGGTTTACGAATTACGTAGAGGATTCAAGATGGCTACTGGAAAGATTGTCCAGGTAATCGGCGCCGTGGTGGACGTCGAGTTCCCTCAGGACGCCGTACCACGCGTGTACGACGCGCTTGAGGTACAGAATGGTAACGAGAGCCTGGTGCTGGAAGTTCAGCAGCAGCTCGGCGGCGGTATCGTGCGTACCATCGCGATGGGTTCTTCCGACGGTCTGCGTCGTGGTCTGGAAGTAAAAGACCTTGAGCATCCGATCGAAGTCCCGGTAGGTAAAGCAACACTGGGTCGTATCATGAACGTATTGGGTCAACCAATCGACATGAAAGGCGACATCGGTGAAGAAGAGCGTTGGGCTATCCACCGCGCGGCACCTTCCTACGAAGAGCTGTCCAGCTCTCAGGAACTGCTGGAAACCGGCATCAAAGTTATCGACCTGATGTGTCCGTTTGCGAAGGGCGGTAAAGTGGGTCTGTTCGGTGGTGCGGGTGTAGGTAAAACCGTAAACATGATGGAGCTGATCCGTAACATCGCGATCGAGCACTCCGGTTACTCCGTATTTGCGGGCGTAGGTGAACGTACTCGTGAGGGTAACGACTTCTACCACGAAATGACCGACTCCAACGTTCTGGACAAAGTATCCCTGGTTTACGGTCAGATGAACGAGCCACCAGGAAACCGTCTGCGCGTTGCGCTGACTGGCCTGACGATGGCTGAGAAGTTCCGTGACGAAGGCCGTGACGTTCTGCTGTTCGTCGATAACATCTATCGTTACACCCTGGCCGGTACGGAAGTATCTGCACTGCTGGGTCGTATGCCTTCAGCGGTAGGTTATCAGCCGACTCTGGCGGAAGAGATGGGTGTTCTTCAGGAACGTATCACCTCTACCAAAACCGGTTCTATCACCTCCGTTCAGGCGGTATACGTACCTGCGGATGACTTGACTGACCCATCTCCAGCCACCACCTTTGCGCACTTAGATGCAACCGTGGTACTGAGCCGTCAGATCGCGTCTCTGGGTATCTACCCGGCCGTTGACCCGCTGGACTCCACCAGCCGTCAGCTGGATCCACTGGTTGTTGGTCAGGAACACTACGACACCGCGCGTGGCGTACAGTCCCTGCTGCAGCGTTACCAGGAACTGAAAGACATCATCGCCATCCTGGGTATGGATGAACTGTCTGAAGAAGACAAACTGGTGGTAGCTCGTGCGCGTAAGATCCAGCGCTTCCTGTCCCAGCCGTTCTTCGTTGCGGAAGTATTCACCGGTTCTCCAGGTAAATACGTTTCCCTGAAAGACACCATCCGTGGCTTTAAAGGCATCATGGAAGGCGAATACGATCACCTGCCAGAGCAGGCGTTCTACATGGTTGGTTCCATCGAAGAAGCTGTGGAAAAAGCCAAAAAACTTTAACGCCTTAATCGGAGGGTGATATGGCAATGACTTACCACCTGGACGTCGTCAGCGCAGAGCAACAAATGTTCTCTGGTCTGGTCGAGAAAATCCAGGTAACGGGTAGTGAAGGTGAGCTGGGTATTTTCCCGGGTCACGCACCGCTGCTCACCGCCATTAAGCCTGGTATGATCCGCATCGTTAAACAGTTCGGTCACGAAGAGTTTATCTATCTGTCCGGCGGCATTCTTGAAGTGCAGCCTGGCAGTGTGACCGTTCTGGCCGATACCGCTATTCGTGGCCAGGATCTCGACGAAGCGCGAGCCCTGGAATCGAAGCGTAAGGCTGAAGAGCACATTAGCAGCTCTCATGGTGACGTGGATTACGCTCAGGCGTCTGCGGAGCTGGCCAAAGCGATCGCGAAACTGCGCGTTATCGAGTTGACCAAAAAAGCGATGTAACACCGGCTTGAAAAGCACAAAAGCCAGTCTGGATACCAGGCTGGCTTTTTTTTTGGCGCTTAATTCATGATGAAAAAGATGTAGAATTTTAAGCATCAAACGTTTTTACTTCTCACTCAAACTACCGTCAGGATGCGTATGTCAAACAGTGCGATGAGCGTGGTGATCCTTGCCGCAGGCAAAGGTACCCGCATGTATTCCGATCTGCCTAAAGTGCTTCATACACTGGCAGGAAAGCCAATGGTGCAGCATGTTATTGATGCCGCTAATGAATTGGGCGCCCGTCAGGTTCACCTGGTCTACGGCCACGGTGGCGATCTGCTTAAAAAGACGCTAAGCGACGACAAGCTCAACTGGGTACTTCAGGCTGAACAGCTGGGTACTGGTCATGCAATGCAGCAGGCCGCACCTTTCTTTGCGGATGACGAAGACATTCTGATGCTGTACGGCGACGTCCCGCTGATCGCTACCGATACGCTGACGCGTCTGCGCGATGCCAAACCGCAAGGCGGTATTGGTTTGTTAACCGTCGTGCTGGACGATCCAACCGGTTACGGTCGAATTACCCGTGAAAACGGCAACGTAACGGGGATCGTTGAACACAAAGATGCCAGCGACGAACAGCGCGAGATTCAGGAGATCAACACCGGTATCCTGATTGCTAATGGTGCTGATTTAAAACGCTGGTTGTCGAAACTCAACAACAACAACGCGCAGGGTGAATACTACATCACCGACATCATTGCGATGGCGTACCAGGAAGGGCGCGAGATTGTGGCGGTACAACCGGCACGTATCAGCGAAACCGAAGGGGTGAACAACCGTCTTCAACTTTCCCGCCTTGAGCGCGTTTATCAGTCCGAACAGGCCGAGAAACTCCTTCTGGCTGGCGTGATGCTGCGCGATCCGGCACGTTTCGACCTGCGTGGCACGTTATCTCACGGGCGCGACGTTGAAATTGATACTAACGTTATCCTGGAAGGTCATGTCACGCTGGGCAACCGCGTCAAAATTGGTGCTGGCTGCGTGATTAAAAACAGCGTCATCGGTGACGATTGCGAAATTAGCCCCTACAGCGTGGTGGAAGATGCCCGTCTGGATGCGGCTTGTACCATTGGACCATTTGCACGTCTGCGTCCTGGCGCTGAGCTGCTGGAAGGCGCTCACGTGGGTAACTTCGTTGAGATGAAAAAAGCGCGTCTGGGTAAAGGCTCAAAAGCCGGTCATTTAACCTATCTGGGCGACGCGGAAATTGGTGACAACGTCAATATTGGCGCAGGCACAATCACCTGTAATTATGACGGCGCGAATAAGTTTAAAACCATCATCGGTAATGATGTGTTCGTTGGCTCAGACACTCAGCTGGTGGCACCGGTGACCGTGGGTAACGGCGTAACGATTGCTGCCGGAACGACGGTGACACGTGACGTCGCGGATAACGAGCTGGTATTAAGCCGCGTACCGCAGGTACACAAGCAGGGCTGGAAACGCCCGGTGAAGAAAAAGTAACAACAAGGCGGGTGGCGCTACGCTTACCCGCCCTACGATTGAGTAGGCCTGATAAGGCGTAGCCGTCATCAGGCAAACCCGGGTGAGGAGGTAAATATATATCTCCCCCCACAGGCAGTACCCATAAAAATAACCCCACTCTCTACAAGGCTCGGGGCGCCCGGAAAGGGCAAATACAGGTCAGCGACAACGCAGGCATCATGCCTAAATTCGGAATCTAAAATTATGTGTGGAATTGTTGGCGCAGTTGCGCAGCGTGATATTGCTGAAATCCTTCTCGAAGGTTTACGTCGTCTGGAATACCGTGGTTACGACTCTGCCGGTCTGGCTGTTGTCGATGCAGAAGGTCATATGACCCGTCTGCGCCGTCTCGGTAAAGTGCAGAAGCTGGCCCAGGCCGCGGAAGAACATCCGCTGCACGGTGGTACCGGTATTGCGCACACCCGCTGGGCGACGCACGGCGAACCGTCAGAAGGCAACGCGCACCCGCATGTGTCTGAACACATCGTGGTGGTGCATAACGGCATTATCGAAAACCACGAACCGCTGCGCGAAGAACTGAAAGCGCGCGGCTATACTTTCGTCTCTGAAACCGACACCGAAGTGATTGCTCACCTGGTGCACTGGGAGCTGGAGCAGGGCGGTACACTGCGTGACGCGGTGCTGCGTGCTATCCCTCAGCTGCGCGGTGCGTACGGTACGGTGATCATGGACTCCCGCGACCCGTCCACGCTGCTGGCCGCGCGTTCCGGTAGTCCAATGGTTATCGGTCTGGGCATGGGTGAAAACTTTATCGCTTCTGACCAGCTGGCACTGCTGCCGGTGACCCGTCGCTTTATCTTCCTGGAAGAGGGCGATATCGCGGAAGTGACCCGCCGCAGCGTGACCGTATTCGATACCAAAGGCGAGCAGGTGAAACGCCAGGAGATCGAATCTAACCTGCAGTACGACGCGGGCGACAAAGGCGCTTATCGTCACTACATGCAGAAAGAGATTTACGAGCAGCCAAACGCCATCAAAAATACCCTGACCGGGCGCATTAGCCACGGTGAAGTGGATCTGAGCGAGCTGGGTGCTAACGCGAACGAACTGCTCAGCAAGGTTGAGCACATTCAGATCGTAGCCTGCGGCACCTCCTACAACTCCGGTATGGTCTCTCGTTACTGGTTTGAATCCCTGGCGGGCGTGCCGTGCGACGTCGAAATCGCCTCGGAATTCCGCTACCGCAAATCCGCGGTGCGTCGCAACAGCCTGATGATCACCCTTTCTCAGTCTGGTGAAACGGCAGATACTCTGGCCGCGCTGCGTCTCTCAAAAGAGCTGGGTTACCTGGGCTCTCTGGCCATCTGTAACGTTCCGGGTTCTTCGCTGGTGCGTGAATCCGATCTGGCGCTGATGACTAAAGCCGGCACTGAAATCGGCGTGGCCTCTACCAAAGCGTTTACTACTCAGCTGACGGTTCTGCTGATGCTGGTGGCGAAACTGGCGCGTCTGAAAGGTGAAGATGCCTCTGTTGAGCATGACATCGTTCATGGTCTGCAGGCGTTGCCGAGCCGTATTGAGCAGATGCTCTCCCAGGACAAACGCATTGAGCGGCTTTCGGAAGATTTCTCTGACAAACATCACGCCCTGTTCCTGGGCCGTGGCGATCAGTATCCGATTGCGCTGGAAGGCGCGCTGAAACTGAAAGAGATCTCTTACATCCACGCTGAAGCCTATGCGGCAGGCGAGCTGAAACACGGTCCGCTGGCGCTGATTGATGCTGATATGCCGGTCATCGTTGTAGCCCCTAACAACGAACTGCTGGAAAAACTGAAATCTAACATCGAAGAAGTGCGCGCCCGCGGTGGTGTCCTGTACGTCTTCGCCGACAAAGATGCCGGTTTTGTCAGCAACGACAACATGCACATCATCGAGATGCCGCATGTAGAAGAGGTCATTGCCCCGATCTTCTACACCGTTCCGCTGCAGCTGCTGGCCTATCACGTTGCGCTGATCAAAGGCACTGACGTTGACCAGCCGCGTAACCTGGCGAAATCTGTCACCGTAGAATAATCCCTCCAGGCTCCACCTTCGGGTGGAGCTTTTTACCCCGCCTGGTTTGTTTTTAATCAATCCTTTCGCGTTTTTATTGATGACAATTTGTCATCTTCAGCTACTTTTTCAGTGTCACATAAAGAAAATACTTCTGAAAATGTCTTGTCATAAATGCGGCTAACACGATGAAAATTAAGCTTTATTTTGCTGGTCTTTAAGTGAAATTTCCATTGTCATAAAACTGTCATAATTCGTACATTTATCTGTCACCTGTTTGTCCTATTTTGCTCATCGTAGCCACTAAACAACGATTTACGAAAATCTTGCAGGAGACATTATGAAAGTTATGCGTACCACTGTCGCAACTGTTGTCGCCGCGACCTTATCTCTGAGCGCGTTCTCTGTATTTGCAGAAGCAAGCCTGACTGGCGCTGGTGCAACCTTCCCTGCGCCGGTGTATGCCAAATGGGCGGATACCTACCAGAAAGAAACCGGTAATAAGGTTAACTATCAGGGTATCGGCTCCTCCGGTGGCGTGAAACAAATTACCGCTAACACGGTTGATTTCGGCGCATCAGATGCTCCGCTGTCTGATGACAAACTGGCTCAGGAAGGCCTGTTCCAGTTCCCTACCGTGATCGGTGGTGTGGTTCTGGCTATCAACCTGCCGGGCGTGAAGTCAGGTGAGCTGGTGCTGGACGGCAAAACGCTGGGTGACATCTACCTGGGCAAAATCAAAAAATGGGATGACGAAGCGATCGCTAAACTCAACCCTGGCCTGAAGCTGCCTTCTCAGAACATCGCTGTGGTTCGCCGCGCGGACGGTTCCGGTACCTCTTTCGTCTTTACCAGCTACCTGGCAAAAGTGAACGAAGAGTGGAAATCTAAAGTTGGTTCCGGCTCTACTGTTAACTGGCCAACCGGTCTGGGCGGTAAAGGGAACGACGGCATCGCTGCGTTCGTACAGCGTCTGCCAGGTTCAATTGGCTACGTAGAGTATGCGTACGCGAAGCAGAACAACCTGTCCTACACCAAACTGGTTTCTGCCGACGGCAAACCGGTTAGCCCGACTGAAGAGAACTTTGCCAACGCCGCGAAAGGCGCTGACTGGAGCAAATCTTTCGCTCAGGACCTGACTAACCAGAAAGGCGAAGGTGCGTGGCCAATCACCTCTACCACCTTCATTCTGGTCCACAAAGAGCAGAAGAAACCTGAGCAGGGCGCTGAAGTGCTGAAGTTCTTCGACTGGGCGTACAAAAACGGTGGCAAACAGGCTAACGCTCTGGACTACGCTACCCTGCCGGACAACGTGGTTGAGCAGATCCGTGCTGCATGGAAGACCAACGTCAAAGACAGCAGCGGTAAAGCGCTGTACTAACAGGATATATTTAACGAAGATGGCGGGTGGCGCTGCGCTTACCCGCCCTACGGTTTACTCTGTAGGCCCGGTAAGCGTCAACGCCACCGGGCATATTCGTAAAAACGTCTCAAACAGAAGAGTAATTTATGGCTGCAACCAAGCCTGCATTTAACCCTCCGGGTAAAAAAGGTGACATGATTTTCAGCGCGCTGGTCAAACTGGCTGCGCTGATTGTGCTATTGCTGCTGGGCGGCATTATCGTGTCCCTGATTTTCTCCTCCTGGCCGAGCATTCAGAAATTCGGTTTCTCCTTCCTGTGGAGTAAAGAGTGGGATGCGCCGAACGATATCTACGGTGCACTGGTGCCGATTTACGGTACGCTGGTGACCTCGTTCATCGCCCTGCTGATTGCGGTTCCGGTAAGCTTCGGTATTGCCCTGTTCCTGACGGAGCTGGCGCCGGGCTGGCTGCGTCGTCCACTGGGGATCGCCATCGAACTGCTGGCGGCCATTCCAAGTATCGTATACGGCATGTGGGGCCTGTTTATCTTTGCGCCGCTGTTCGCCACTTACTTCCAGGAGCCGGTGGGTAATGTCCTCTCTGCCATTCCGTTTGTGGGGGCCCTGTTTTCTGGCCCGGCTTTCGGTATTGGTATTCTGGCGGCAGGTGTGATCCTCGCCATCATGATTATTCCGTACATTGCGGCGGTCATGCGCGATGTCTTCGAACAAACGCCGGTGATGATGAAAGAGTCGGCCTATGGCATCGGCTGCACTACCTGGGAAGTGATCTGGCGCATTGTCCTTCCGTTCACCAAAAATGGGGTGATCGGGGGCGTGATGCTGGGCTTAGGTCGTGCGCTGGGTGAAACCATGGCGGTCACCTTTATTATCGGTAACACCTATCAGCTCGACAGCGCTTCGCTCTATATGCCGGGTAACAGCATTACCTCTGCGCTGGCGAATGAATTTGCCGAAGCGGAATCAGGTCTGCACGTCGCAGCGCTGATGGAACTGGGGCTGATTCTGTTCGTTATCACCTTCATCGTTCTGGCGATTTCCAAGCTGATGATTATGCGCCTCGCTAAAAATGAGGGGGCACGCTAATGGCAACTCTCGAAATGCAAGCTACCGCTGAGCTGGCGGAATCCCGCCGTAAAATGCAGGCCAGACGCCGCATGAAAAACCGCATTGCGCTGACGCTCTCAATGGCGACGATGGCGTTCGGTCTGTTCTGGCTGGTCTGGATCCTGTTCTCCACCGTCGTGCGCGGAATTGACGGGATGTCACTGTCGCTGTTCACCGAAATGACGCCGCCGCCGAACACGGCGGGTGGTGGTCTGGCGAATGCCCTGGCGGGTAGCGGTTTGCTGATCCTGTGGGCGACGGTCTTTGGTACGCCGCTCGGCATCATGGCGGGTATCTACCTGGCGGAATACGGTCGTAAATCCTTGCTGGCGGAAGTCATTCGTTTCATTAACGATATCCTGCTCTCGGCCCCGTCTATCGTGGTGGGCCTGTTTGTGTACACCGTCGTGGTGGCGCAGATGGAACACTTCTCCGGCTGGGCGGGTGTGATTGCCCTTGCGCTGCTGCAGGTACCGATTGTTATCCGTACCACCGAGAACATGCTGAAACTGGTGCCGGACAGCCTGCGTGAAGCGGCTTACGCGCTGGGTACGCCGAAATGGAAGATGATCTCGGCGATTACATTAAAAGCGTCCGTCTCCGGGATCATGACCGGTATCCTGCTGGCGGTGGCTCGTATTGCGGGTGAAACGGCGCCGCTGCTGTTTACGTCTCTCTCCAACCAGTTCTGGAGCACGGACATGATGCAGCCGATCGCCAACCTTCCGGTGACGATCTTTAAATTTGCGATGAGCCCATTCGCGGAATGGCAGCAGCTGGCCTGGGCCGGGGTGCTGATCATTACCCTTTGCGTACTGTTGCTGAACATTCTGGCGCGCGTCATTTTCGCGAAGAAGAAACACGGTTAATTTTTTACGGCGCGGCAGATCGCGGCGCCGAATGAGGAAATGAGTCAATGAGTATGGTTGATACTGCCCCGGGTAAGATTCAGGTTCGTGATTTGAACTTCTACTACGGCAAATTCCATGCCCTGAAGAACATCAACCTGGATATCGCGAAGAACCAGGTCACGGCATTTATCGGTCCGTCTGGATGTGGAAAATCCACGCTGCTGCGTACCTTTAACAAAATGTATTCACTCTATCCGGAGCAGCGCGCTGAAGGTGAAATCATCCTGGATGGGGAAAATATTCTGACCCAGGCTCAGGATATCGCCCTGCTGCGCGCCAAAGTGGGGATGGTGTTCCAGAAACCCACGCCGTTCCCGATGTCCATTTATGACAACATCGCCTTTGGCGTGCGCCTGTTTGAAAAACTCTCCCGTGCCGATATGGACGAGCGCGTGCAGTGGGCTTTGACCAAGGCCGCATTATGGAACGAAACCAAAGATAAGTTGCACCAGAGCGGTTACTCTCTCTCCGGTGGTCAGCAGCAGCGTCTGTGCATTGCGCGTGGTATCGCGATTCGCCCGGAAGTGCTGTTGCTGGATGAGCCATGTTCAGCGCTGGACCCGATCTCAACCGGTCGTATTGAAGAACTCATTACTGAGCTGAAGCAGGATTACACCGTGGTTATCGTGACCCATAACATGCAGCAGGCTGCGCGTTGTTCCGATCACACGGCATTTATGTATCTGGGCGAGCTGATTGAGTTCAGTAACACGGACGATCTGTTCACCAAGCCCGCGAAGAAACAAACCGAAGATTATATTACTGGCCGCTACGGTTGATTTGCCTCAGTGCATGTGGAGAAACCATGGACAACCTCAATCTTAATAAACACATTTCAGGCCAGTTCAACGCAGAGCTGGAAAGTATTCGCACGCAGGTGATGACCATGGGTGGCATGGTTGAGCAGCAGCTTTCGGATGCGATTACGGCAATGCATAACCAGGACAGCGAGCTGGCGAAGCGCGTCATTGAAGGCGACAAAAACGTCAACATGATGGAAGTGGCTATCGATGAAGCCTGCGTGCGCATTATCGCGAAACGTCAGCCGACGGCGAGCGATCTGCGTCTGGTGATGGCCATCATCAAAACCATCGCCGAGCTGGAACGTATTGGTGACGTGGCGGATAAAATCTGCCGCACGGCGCTGGAGAAGTTCTCTCAGCAGCACCAGCCGCTGCTGGTGAGCCTGGAGTCGCTGGGTCGCCACACCGTGCAGATGCTGCACGACGTGCTGGATGCCTTTGCGCGTATGGATCTTGACGAAGCGGTGCGTATCTACCGTGAAGACAAGAAAGTCGACCAGGAGTATGAAGGCATCGTGCGCCAGCTGATGACCTACATGATGGAAGATTCACGCACGATTCCAAGTGTACTGACGGCCCTGTTCTGCGCGCGCTCTATCGAGCGTATCGGTGACCGCTGCCAGAACATTTGCGAATACATTTTCTACTTCGTGAAAGGTCAGGACTTCCGTCACGTGGGCGGCGACGAGCTGGACAAGCTGCTGGCGGGTAAAGATCCGAAAGAGTAATACAGGTGAATATGCCCGGTGGCACTGCGCTTACCGGGCCTGCGAACCCTGTAGGCCGGATAAGCGTTAGCGCCATCCGGCTTTGTTTTTTCAGCGAGTAATATTCCAACCGCGTGCCTTCCACAACGCCGGCAACTGCGCCAGATCGGTAAAGGTGGTCACTTTTGGATGATCGATCGGCTTGTTGTGCGGGTCGGCGCAGAAGTAAAACACCTCCATCCCCGCATCAATCCCCGACTGCGCCCCCGCAGAGGAGTCGTCCACCAGAATGCAGTTTTCTACATTCACGTTCATCGCTTTTGCCGCATGGAACATCAGCGCCGGATCGGGCTTCCAGCGCTGGATATCGTAGCCGCTGAACAGCTTTTCCGGGAAATGGTGCAACATCTCAAGCTTGCCGAGCGAGTGCTGCATTTTGCTGACCGGTCCGTTAGACACCACGCAGATCGGTACCGTCATGGCATCCAGCAGTGCGTTTGCCCCCGGAATGACTTCCAGCTCTGAATCGAACAGGCGAGCGACCTCGGCGCGGTACACCGGTTCCAGATCCGCTTTCGCCAGGTCGACATCGTGTTCTTCGTTAATGATGTCGATGATCTCGTAGAGCTTCACGCCCTTAAAGCGTTTAAACACCTCTTCGAGCGCCAGCGTAATGCCAAATTCCTGGAACATGGTGACATACGCGCGGGAACAAATGACCTCACTGTCGACCAGCGTACCGTCGCAGTCGAAAAATACCGCTTCAATTCCGGACATGCCTTTCCCTTTTAACAAGTTTAACGTTTACGTACCGCCGTTTACCGGAACGCAATCGTTGCCGTATAAGCAAAATCAATGAAAAAAGTATCACGTAACCGCCACTATTGTCGCATTTTGGTATAGGATAGCGACGAATTTTCCCTCCTTGTTCGGAAATTGATGATGAGTCAACAACACACTACCCAGACATCTGGTCAGGGTCTGCTTGAGCGCGTGTTTAAACTGCGCGAGCACGGCACGACGGCACGCACCGAAGTGATCGCCGGTTTCACCACCTTCCTGACGATGGTTTATATCGTTTTTGTTAACCCACAAATTCTGGGCGTTGCTGGCATGGATACCAGCGCCGTCTTCGTCACTACCTGTCTGATCGCAGCACTGGGCAGCATTCTGATGGGCGTGTTCGCTAACCTGCCGGTCGCACTGGCCCCGGCGATGGGTCTGAACGCCTTCTTCGCCTTCGTCGTTGTTCAGGCGATGGGGCTGCCGTGGCAGGTGGGTATGGGCGCCATCTTCTGGGGCGCGGTTGGCCTGCTGCTGCTGACCATTTTCCGCGTGCGTTACTGGATGATTGCGAACATTCCTGTGAGCCTGCGCGTGGGCATCACCAGCGGTATCGGTCTGTTTATCGGGATGATGGGGTTGAAAAACGCCGGTGTCATCGTGGCGAACCCGGAAACGCTGGTGAGCATTGGTCACCTGACCTCTCATAACGTCCTGCTGGGCGTGCTGGGCTTCTTTATCATCGCTATCCTTGCGTCCCGCAATATTCATGCGGCGGTGCTGGTCTCCATCGTGGTGACCACGCTGCTGGGCTGGATGCTGGGTGACGTTCACTATAACGGCATCGTCTCCGCGCCACCGAGTGTCTCAACCGTTGTTGGCCATGTCGATCTGGCGGGTTCCCTGAACCTGGGCCTGGCGGGCGTGATTTTCTCCTTCATGCTGGTGAACCTGTTCGACTCCTCCGGTACGCTGATCGGCGTGACTGACAAGGCGGGTCTGGCAGATGAAAAAGGCAAATTCCCGCGCATGAAGCAGGCGCTGTTTGTGGACAGTATCTCCTCTGTGACCGGCTCATTTATCGGGACCTCGTCTGTTACCGCTTACATCGAATCCTCTTCCGGGGTGTCTGTGGGTGGCCGTACCGGTCTGACGGCGGTTGTGGTGGGTATTCTGTTCCTGCTGGTGATCTTCCTCTCGCCACTGGCGGGTATGGTTCCTCCGTACGCGGCGGCGGGTGCGCTGATCTACGTAGGGGTGCTGATGACCTCCAGCCTGTCGCGCGTGAAGTGGGATGATTTAACCGAAGCGGTGCCGGCGTTTATTACCGCCGTGATGATGCCATTCAGCTTCTCGATTACCGAAGGTATCGCGCTGGGCTTTATCTCTTACTGCGTAATGAAGATCGGTACCGGCCGTTTCCGCGATCTCAGCCCGTGCGTTATCGTTGTCGCGCTGCTGTTTGTACTGAAGATTGTGTTTATTGACGCGAAATAAACAGCAAGCCCTTTTCGAAGAAAAGGGCTTTAGTGTTTGTACCCTCTCCCGGTGGGAGAGGGACAGGGTGAGGGCATCAGCCCGCACTTCACCTTACGCCTTCACCCGCTTAATATAATCTCCGAACGCCGTCAGCTGGCCAGAGAGATGGTCACGCGTGCTCTGATCCACCACTTCACCCGTCTGCGGGTCGACCTTGTTCTGAATCACTCCGCCCATAAATTCCGGCTTGTTCATCACCATTGCATCCAGGAAAACCAGGATCTGACGCAGATGATACTGGCAACGTGCGCCGCCAATCGCCCCCATAGAGCTGGTCTGGATCAGTACCGGCTTACCTGAAAGCGGCTGTTCCGGCAGACGGGATAACCAGTCAATGGCGTTTTTCAGACCACCCGGAACCGAGTAGTTATACTCCGGGGTGACGATGACCACACCGTCGGCCTGGCGGATCTGATCCGCCAGCGCTTCCACGCTCTGCGGGAAACCCTCCTCCTGCTGTACGTCTGCATCATAAAGCGGGATATCGCCGATAGACGGCAGGGCGCTTATCTCCATACCAGCGGGTGCCAGTTGCGGCAGCGTGCGGGCAACCATCCCATTAAACGAACCTTTGCGCAGGCTTCCCAGTAACGTAACGACTTTCAACGTATCAGACATGATTACTCCTGTTTCATCATGATGACCCTGAATGGATCAGCTAAGAGTGTATGCTTTTTCTGCCGGTAAACTGGTTAATCGCATCAGGCGTGCGGCGGGCTCGTTGGCGCGCTCGGGCACATCAGGAAGGCTACGCCATCCCTGCTGACTGTCAAATTCCCAGATTTTCATGCGCTCGATGGCGGGGGTAACCGCAATGGACCAAATAAGCACATCCTCTGCGTCACAGAGCGCTTCTACCAGCGCGGCTTTAGTGGCACGCAGGCGTCCGGAGCCGGGCAGCAGTTGCAGTTGGCTGGCGTCGTCTGAGGCGCATCCACAGAGCTTGCGAATGCTCTGGCGCAGGGTGATGAGCTGGGTTCTGGCCTCACTGGGATCGTTCTGGTTGCGCACCCAAAGCTGCTCATTACTTGAGAGCGGATAGTCATCGTGCGGGTTGGCACCGTGGAAGCCACGCGTCGCGCGCTGCAGTTCCATATCCAGCCCGCAGTCCCCTTCGGTGGTCAGTGCGACGCCAATGATATTGCCCGTGTAGGCAATGGAAAAACGAGGGAGTTCCGGGTCGGCAAAAACCGGGCGACCTTCTGGTTGGGTGATGATCTCCGGCAGTTCGCTGGTGCCGTACAGCATAAACAGCAGTTCGGCGAGAAGCGCCCGGGAGGCTAAAAAGCGCGACCTGCGGTGTTCCGGAAGTTTGCCTGCTTCACTGAGGCAGGAAGAAGAGAGTCTGGCCGATACGAGACGTCCTTCAGTAAGTATCCCTCTTGCAAAGTGCGTTGCCATTTTTCGCTCCTTGATAATGGTCGTATTCTGTTAAACGGTTACATGATTATCGCTTAACTTGACTCCTGTTTTAATCAGTAAATGTGCGTATGAGAAGCCTCAGGACCGAACTTTACATTTTCTTAGGCAAAAATTGGATCGCTCGCACCGTACAGCGCCTTAATGGTCTCCCGTAACCAGAGAATTTTCGGATTGTGGCTGTTACGTTTATGCCAGATCAGCGTGAAGGGAACGGTAAGCTTTTCGGCCTGCGCTTCGTCAATGGGAATGGGAAGGGCGATCAGCTTCCGCTGGTGGAGTTGATTGTAGTGATGGCAGTAGTGGGGAGCCGTAGCGATATAGTTATGGCCGGGCTGCGCCGCCATAAACATTGACTGCTCAAAGCCCGGTACGCTCATGGCAATGTTTCTCTCCCGCCCCATCTCTTTTAGCACCTCGTCCAGCGCCCAGGTGTCGCTGCGTTCCCAGAAGATGCTGATATGCGGATAGCGCAGGAAGGTCTCGAGGTTCCACTCATCCTGCAGCGCAGGGTGATCCTCACGCAGATACACGCACGGACGGTCGCTGAACAGGATCTCATAGTCGATAAACCACGGCATCAGCTTCAGCAATTCACGTGAGCGTGGATGCGTTTCACGGCCGGTGAAGCCCAGATCCACTTCTCCACGCGTAATGGCGTCCAGTGAGTCGTAATCCCAGTGGCGCATCTTCACCGTAGCCTGCGGGTAGCGCAGGTTCACCTGCTCCAGCAGGGCATTAAAGCGGATCAGCATCAACGGCGTTTCGGCAGCCAGCACGAACGTCAGCCCGCCCGGGGCGTCATGGTGGAATTTATCGAGGATCTGGTTGCCGATTTGCATCCAGTCGGCCAGATCCTGCTCCAGGCTCACCGTCAGCGGCGTTGGCAGCAGCCCTAACGGCGTTTTGACAAACAGCGGGTCGTCAAACCAGTCACGCAGTTTGGCCAGTGATTTACTCACCGCCGACGGCGTCACGTTCATCCGCTTCGCCGCTTTGGTGACGCTGCGCTCCTGCAGCAAAAGCTGCAGGCAAAGCAACAGGTTAAGATCGAGACTGCTGATGGGCTTCTTCATAATGCGCCGCGGGCTGGATGACCATAAGTAAGATGATGCAGAGCATGCTACAGCCAATCAGAATCCCGATCAGCATATTGAGCGCGTTAAGTCCGATGACCGCCGCCAGCCATATCCACAGGGACGAGCCGCAGACCTGGGCGATACCCAGCACCGAGCTTGCCACGCCTGCCCGCAGCGAGAACGGGCCGAGCGCCTGACTCATCGCCACGCCAAAACCCACCGAGAACCCGGCGCAAATGAGGGTAATGCCCACCAGCATTACCGCATGTGTGCTGGCGGTCGCCAGGATGATGCCTGCGGTGAGGAATAAAACCTGTGAGGTCAGCATCAGCGTGCGCTGACGAAAGACGTTCAGCGCAAACGGCGTCGAAAATGAAACGGCCATACTCACCATCGCGGTTAACGCCATCACCGTTGAATACTCACCGCGATCGAAGCCCATGGTCTCCATCAGCAAAACCGGGGAAACGTTTACATAGGTCAGGATCACCGCCACGCTTAACGTGGTCACGGCCAGACGGCTGAGGAAGAAGCGGTTAAACAGTTTCTCGGCAGGGTGAATCGTCGCGGTATGACCGCTATTCTGCGAGCCTGGATGGGTCTCTTTTAGCACGGCGATCGACAGGATAAACACCAGCGCACCCATCGCCGCCATCGTCCAGAAGAGGCTCTGCCACGGGAATTTCAGCATGATCATATAGCCCACGACCGGGGCCAGCACCGGGATAATGCAGGTAATGCCGTTCAGCATCGACAGCACCTTAGCGCGACGTTGGGCGCTTAACGTATCACGTAAAATCGCAAAGGCGACGACGTAGCAACCGCCGGCACCAATGCCCTGGATAAAGCGTCCTGACAGGAACAGCGTGCTGTTCTGTGCCTGCGAACAGAGTATGGAGGCCAGTGCAAAGATGATGGCACCGGTTATCGCGACAGGCTGACGTCCGGCTTTGTCCGCTATTTTCCCGGCAAAGACCATCGACGACGCCATCCCCGCGAGATAGGCCGAAAACGCAATATGCAGCTGCGCTTCGCTGGCACCCAGATCGCGGGCGATGTGCGGTAATCCCACCAGATACATATCAATGCCCGATGGATAAAGCAGAACCAGTGCAAAACTACAAAACAGAAAACGCGCCATAAACCCCCCCAAAGGTGAAGGCAAGCAGGATAAGGGGTGAATGGGGTTGAAGCGAGTTGCCATTTGGACAATGGTGATTTCCCTGGAGGAAATCACCATCGATCAGGGTAGGTCACTTACCAATACAGAAGCTCGAGAAGATCCTTCCCAGCAGATCGTCCGACGTGAACTCCCCGGTGATCTCGCTCAGATTCTGCTGCGCCAGGCGCAGCTCTTCCGCCAGCAGTTCACCCGCCCAGGCGCCTATCAGCTGCGCTTTACCCTGAACAAGGTGGTTCGCCGCCTCTTCCAGCGCCTGCAGGTGGCGACGCCGCGCCAGGAAGCCGCCTTCCATGCTGGTGTCAAAGCCCATGCTCTGCTTGAGATGGTTACGCAGGTCGTCCACGCCCTCGCCGGTACGGGCCGACAGGCGAATAAGTGAGTGACCATTTACATCGCTGATGCCCAGCGTTTCACCGGTGACGTCTGCTTTGTTACGCACCACGGTGATCGGTAGCTTCGCCGGCAGACGGGCGATAAAGTCCGGCCAGATCTCTGCCGGGTCAACGGCGTCGGTGGTGGTGCCGTCCACCATAAACAGCACGCGGTCGGCCTGCTCGATCTCCTGCCAGGCACGTTCGATACCGATGCGCTCAACTTCGTCGCTGGCATCGCGCAGACCGGCGGTGTCGATGATGTGCAGCGGCATGCCGTCGATGTGGATGTGTTCGCGCAGCACGTCGCGGGTGGTTCCGGCAATGTCGGTCACGATCGCCGCTTCACGGCCCGCCAGGGCGTTCAGCAGGCTCGATTTGCCGGCATTGGGACGCCCGGCGATGACCACCTTCATCCCTTCACGCAGCAGGCTCCCCTGGCGCGCTTCGGCACGCACGGCGTCGAGATCGGCCATCACCTGGTTGAGCTGGGCTTCAATTTTGCCGTCAGAGAGGAAGTCGATCTCCTCATCCGGGAAGTCGATCGCCGCTTCGACGTAGATTCGAAGGTGAGTAAGTGCTTCCACAAGGTGATTCACGCGCGCGGAGAAAGCCCCCTGCAGCGAGTTCAGGGCGGAGCGGGCCGCCTGTTCAGAACTGGCGTCGATCAGGTCCGCAATCGCCTCGGCCTGCGCCAGGTCGAGCTTGTCGTTGAGGAAGGCACGCTCGGAGAATTCACCCGGCTTCGCAATGCGCAGACCCGGCAGGGTCAGAATACGTTTTAACAACAGGTCGAGGATGACCGGGCCGCCGTGACCCTGCAGCTCCAGCACGTCTTCGCCGGTGAAGGAGTTTGGGCCGGGGAACCACAGCGCAATGCCCTGGTCCAGGGGCGTGCCGTCGGTGTCTTTAAACGGCAGATAATCAGCGTAGCGCGGCTTTGGCAGCTTACCCAGTACCGCTTCGGCGACCTCGCGCGCCTTCAGGCCGGAGATACGCAGAATGCCTACACCACCGCGTCCCGGTGGGGTTGCCTGGGCGACGATAGTGTCGTTATGGCTCATGGTTGTTCTCGTTCAATACAAATAAAAAAGGCGGTCAATCGACCGCCCTTATTTTAGCGTTAACTTAACGGATCAGGACTTTTTCTTTTCGCGGCTATGCAGGCCACGTTTTTCCAGACCACGGTAAATCAGCTGCTGCTGGATGATGGTCACCAGGTTGCTGACGATATAGTACAGCACCAGACCTGACGGGAACCACAGGAAGAACACGGTGAAGATGACCGGCATAAAGGTCATGATCTTCTGCTGCATCGGGTCGGTCACGGTGGTCGGCGACATCTTCTGAATGAAGAACATCGTCACGCCCATCAGGATCGGCAGGATGTAGTACGGGTCCTGTGCGGACAGGTCATGGATCCACAGCGCGAACGGCGCATGGCGCAGCTCAACGGAGCCCATCAGCATGTAGTACAGCGCAAGGAAGATTGGCATCTGAATCAGCAGCGGGAAGCAGCCACCCAGTGGGTTTACTTTCTCTGCTTTATACAGGGCCATCATTTCCTGGCTCTGACGCTGTTTGTCATCGCCCAGACGCTCACGCATTGCCTGAATCTTCGGCTGCAGCATACGCATCTTCGCCATGGAGGTGTACTGCGCTTTAGTCAGCGGGTACATGATGCCACGAACGATAAAGGTAATAACAATGATGGAGAAGCCCCAGTTACCCAGGAAGCTGTGGATGAACTTCAGCAGCTTAAACAGCGGCTGAGAGATGAACCACAACCAACCGTAGTCAACGGTCAGATCCAGGTGCGGCGCAACAGCGGCCATTTTGTCCTGAATTTCCGGGCCGACCCACAGGGTGCTGGCCATCTTTCCGGTTTGACCCGGCTGAACCAGAACCGGCTGAGATTTGTAGCCAATGGCTGCAAGACCGTTACCCAGGTTCGCGGTGTAGAAGTTGTTGGTACCGTCGTTATTTGGCACCCACGCCGTCGCGAAATACTGCTGCAGCATCGCCACCCAACCGCCTTTTGCGCTGACGTTCAGGTTTTCGTTATCGGCAATAGTGTCGAATTTGTATTTCTCATACTTCGCGTCAGGCGTGGAGTATGCCGCGCCACGGAAAGTATGCAGCGCAAAGTTGCTGCTTCCGGTGTCACGGTGAGACGGCAGATTGATGGACTGCTTCAGCTGGCCGAAGGTCGACAGTTCCAGCGGTTTCGCACTGGCGTTCTGTACGGTATAACCCACGTTCACCGCATACTCACCGCGTTTCAGGGTGAAGGTTTTGGTGAAGGTGTTGCCCGCGGCGTCAGTGTAGGTCATCGGAATAGCAAGTTCGTTCTGACCATCAGCCAGCACAAAAGCGTCTTTTTCGACGTTGTACAGTGGACGCGCACCGTTAGCCGGGTTATCCGGGCCATCACGACCGGTCAGGCCGCTCTGCGCCTGGTAGATAAACTCTGGCGTGGTCTCCAGTAACTGGAACGGTTCGTTAGACTTCAGCTCTTTCGGGTAGGTCAACAGCAGCGCCTGCTCAACATCACCACCACGGGTGTTGATTGTCAGCTCAAGCACATCGGTCTTAACCGTAATCTGTTTCCCCTGGCCACTGGCCGGTACGCCCTGGTCGGCGGCGCTACCCGCTGCGGTGGTCGTTGTCTGCGTGACCTGCTGTTGTGGTTGAGGATTTTTATCCTGCTCCCACGCCTGCCAGATCATGAAAGACACGAACAACAAAGCGATGATAAGAAGATTGCGTTGCGAATCCATCGTTAGTGTTCTCTGGTATCAAAAGGTCCTGGAGGGACGGGGTCGTCTCCACCTGGGTGTAAAGGGTGGCATTTTAATACGCGTTTCACCGTCAACCAACTGCCTTTTATCACTCCAAACCTGCGCAATGCCTCAATTCCGTAGCTTGAGCATGTTGGTGTGAAACGGCAGTGCGGCCCGAGTAGCGGACTAATCAGGCGTTGATAGACCCGAATGAGGGCTATCAGGACCCGTGAGCCAGGCGACAGTGGCGGCGCCATAATTTTTCCAACGCTTCCGAGAGAGCACGGTTATCGAGGTCGGCAACCCCTTTTTTAGCCACCACCACGAAATCCATAGAAGGCAGTTCGTGCTGACGTAAACGGAAGCTTTCACGCGTCAGACGTTTAATCCGATTGCGTTCATGCGCACGCTTAACATTTTTTTTGGCGACTGTGAGACCGATGCGGGGATGCCCCAGCGAATTTTGGCGGCCGAGGATGGTGATTTGCGGCGTGCCAGCCCGTTGTGGCTGCTGGAAGACGAAAGTGAAATGAGCGGGAGTTAACAAACGTAACTCCCTGGGAAATGCTAGCTTAACCACTCAGGGGTTAGCTTTATTACTTGGAAACGGTCAGACGAGCGCGGCCTTTAGCACGACGACGTGCCAGAACCTGACGACCATTTTTAGTAGCCATACGAGCACGGAAGCCGTGAGAACGGTTGCGCTTCAGTACAGACGGTTGAAAAGTGCGTTTCATGGCGATTTCTACCTAAACTTGAATAAATTCATGGCTTTTTTCGGATGCCCGAACGAGATTCGAATGACGGACGCCGAAGCCGTGGGTGATTAAAGAGGCCGGATTGTAATAATTGTACACTCCGGAGTCAATTCTCTTTCCTTAAATCCCTGCGTATTTCCGCACGATTTCGCGTGGAAAATGAGCAACGGACGACGCAGGAGATGAGCATCACGCGCCGGGTCGAGGATTATACGGGCTCACCGATAAAGCGCAAGGATCGTCCCGGATCTTCGTTAGATCATTTAAGCAATAAATTGTCTGTGCTCATTAAATTTTCCAATATGCGGCCTAAATCGCGGGGCACTCGCGCCAGGATCGTTTACACTTACCCGGTTCCGGATCTTCCTGTGGATAAATCGGGAAGAATCTGTGAGAAACAGAAGATCTCTGGCTCAGTTTAGGCTATGATCCGCGGTCCCGATCGGGATCCCAGGATCCTGGTCAGGATAAATTGCAGATAGCAATTCGCACGTCCCCCTTTACACAGGGTCATGCCGATGTGCGCCAACAATCATGAATATTCAATAGTTTTCTTTTATTGTTCGAGTGGAGTCCGCCGTGTCACTTTCGCTTTGGCAGCAGTGTCTTGCCCGATTGCAGGATGAGTTACCAGCCACAGAATTCAGTATGTGGATCCGCCCGTTGCAGGCGGAACTGAGCGATAACACGCTGGCTTTGTATGCGCCAAACCGTTTTGTGCTCGATTGGGTAAGGGACAAGTACCTTAACAACATCAATGGACTGCTGAACGATTTCTGCGGGTCAGATGCCCCACAGCTGCGCTTTGAAGTAGGCACAAAGCCGGTTACCCAAACCGTTCGTGAAACCGTCAATGTGGCAGCGCCTGCCCAGGCCGCTCCCGCGCCTGCGCCTCGTGTCGCGCCTGCTCGCCAGGGTTGGGATAACGTCCCGGCACCGGCTGAGCCAACCTACCGCTCTAACGTTAACGTGAAACACACGTTCGATAACTTCGTTGAAGGTAAGTCGAACCAGCTGGCGCGCGCGGCGGCTCGCCAGGTTGCTGATAACCCGGGCGGGGCTTATAACCCGCTGTTCCTTTATGGCGGCACGGGTCTGGGTAAAACCCACCTGCTGCATGCGGTGGGTAATGGCATTATGGCGCGCAAGCCCAACGCCAAAGTGGTGTATATGCACTCCGAGCGCTTCGTTCAGGACATGGTTAAAGCCCTGCAAAACAATGCGATCGAAGAGTTTAAACGCTACTATCGTTCCGTTGACGCGCTGCTGATCGATGACATTCAGTTCTTTGCCAATAAAGAACGATCGCAGGAAGAGTTTTTCCACACCTTCAACGCCCTGCTGGAAGGCAATCAGCAGATCATTTTGACCTCGGATCGTTATCCAAAAGAGATCAACGGTGTTGAAGATCGTCTGAAATCCCGCTTCGGCTGGGGCCTGACCGTGGCGATCGAGCCACCGGAGCTGGAAACCCGCGTCGCGATCCTGATGAAGAAAGCCGATGAAAATGACATTCGCCTGCCGGGTGAAGTGGCGTTCTTCATTGCCAAGCGTCTGCGCTCCAACGTGCGCGAGCTGGAAGGGGCACTGAACCGCGTTATCGCCAATGCCAACTTCACCGGTCGTGCGATCACCATCGATTTTGTGCGTGAAGCGCTGCGCGATTTGCTGGCATTGCAGGAAAAACTGGTCACCATCGACAATATTCAAAAGACGGTGGCTGAGTACTACAAGATCAAAGTGGCTGATTTACTGTCTAAACGTCGTTCCCGCTCGGTGGCGCGTCCGCGTCAGATGGCGATGGCGCTGGCAAAGGAGTTAACCAACCACAGTCTGCCGGAAATCGGGGATGCGTTTGGTGGCCGTGACCATACGACCGTGCTGCATGCGTGTCGCAAGATTGAGCAGTTACGCGAAGAAAGCCACGACATAAAAGAAGATTTTTCCAATCTAATCAGAACATTATCATCGTGACGCTATGAAATTTACCGTTGAACGTGAACATTTATTAAAACCGCTGCAACAGGTGAGTGGCCCATTAGGTGGCCGCCCAACGCTGCCTATTCTCGGAAACCTGCTGCTTCAGGTCGCGGACGGTACGCTGTCGCTGACCGGTACAGATCTGGAAATGGAAATGATCGCACGCGTTACGTTGACGCAGCCGCACGACGCAGGCGCGACCACGGTTCCGGCACGTAAATTCTTTGATATCTGCCGTGGGCTGCCGGAAGGCGCTGAAATCGCTGTGCAGCTTGAAGGCGACCGTATGCTGGTGCGCTCTGGCCGCAGTCGTTTCTCGCTCTCCACGCTGCCCGCTGCGGACTTCCCGAACCTGGACGACTGGCAAAGTGAAGTCGAATTCACCCTGCCGCAGGCGACGATGAAGCGTCTGATTGAAGCCACGCAGTTCTCTATGGCGCATCAGGACGTTCGTTACTACTTAAACGGTATGCTGTTCGAAACCGAAGGTGAAGAGCTGCGTACCGTGGCCACCGACGGCCACCGTCTGGCGGTCTGTTCTATGCCGATTGGTGACGCGCTACCCAACCATTCGGTGATCGTGCCGCGTAAAGGGGTGATTGAGCTGATGCGTATGCTCGACGGCGGCGATACGCCGCTGCGCGTGCAGATCGGCAGCAACAACATCCGCGCGCATGTGGGTGATTTTGTCTTCACATCGAAGCTGGTTGATGGTCGTTTCCCGGATTATCGCCGCGTATTGCCGAAGAACCCGGACAAAACGCTGGAAGCAGGTTGCGACAGCCTCAAGCAGGCCTTTGCCCGTGCTGCTATTCTCTCCAACGAGAAATTCCGCGGCGTGCGCCTGTACGTCAGTGAAAATCAGATCAAAATCACCGCTAACAACCCGGAGCAGGAAGAGGCAGAAGAGATTCTGGACGTCACCTACGCCGGCGCAGAGATGGAAATCGGCTTTAACGTCAGCTACGTGCTGGACGTGCTGAATGCGCTGAAATGCGAGAACGTGCGCATCCTGCTGACCGATTCCGTATCGAGCGTACAGATTGAAGATGCCGCATCACAGTCGGCTGCCTATGTTGTCATGCCAATGAGACTGTAATGTCGCTCACCCGTCTGTTGATCCGCGACTTTCGCAATATCGAAAGCGCGGATCTCGCTTTATCCCCTGGCTTTAACTTCCTGGTTGGCGCCAACGGCAGTGGCAAAACCAGCGTGCTTGAGGCCATCTATACGCTCGGCCACGGTCGGGCGTTTCGCAGTTTGCAGATTGGGCGCGTCATTCGCCACGAACAGGAGTCTTTTGTTCTGCACGGGCGTTTGCAGGGTGAGGAGCGGGAGACCGCCATCGGCCTGACCAAAGACAAGCAGGGCGACAGCAAGGTGCGCATCGACGGTACCGACGGCCACAAGGTGGCGGAGCTGGCGCTGCTGATGCCGATGCAGCTGATTACGCCGGAGGGGTTTACTTTGCTCAACGGCGGCCCCAAATACAGAAGAGCGTTCCTCGACTGGGGATGCTTTCACAACGAAGCCGGTTTCTTTAATGCCTGGAGCAACCTGAAGCGCCTGCTTAAGCAGCGTAACGCCGCATTGCGCCAGGTGACGCGCTACGCCCAGCTGCGCCCGTGGGACATGGAACTTATTCCTCTTGCGGAACAAATCAGCCGCTGGCGTGCCGAATACAGCGCAGGTATTGCCGAAGACATGGCCGACACCTGCAAACAGTTTTTACCCGAATTCTCTCTCACCTTCTCCTTCCAGCGCGGCTGGGAGAAAGAGACGGATTATGCCGAGGTGTTAGAGAGAAACTTCGAGCGCGACCGCATGTTGACCTACACCGCGCACGGCCCGCACAAGGCGGATTTCCGCATTCGTGCCGACGGTGCGCCGGTGGAAGACACGCTGTCGCGCGGGCAGCTCAAGCTCCTGATGTGCGCGCTGCGCCTGGCGCAGGGGGAGTTTCTCACCCGTGAGAGCGGGCGACGCTGCCTGTACCTGATAGATGATTTTGCCTCGGAACTTGACGACGCGCGTCGCGGGCTGCTTGCCAGCCGCTTAAAAGCCACGCAGTCGCAGGTTTTCGTCAGCGCCATTAGCGCTGAACACGTTATGGACATGTCGGACGAAAATTCGAAGATGTTTACCGTGGAAAAGGGTAAAATAACGGATTAACCCAAGTTGAAATGAGCGAGAAACGTTGATGTCGAATTCTTATGACTCCTCCAGTATCAAAGTCCTGAAAGGGCTGGATGCGGTGCGTAAGCGCCCGGGTATGTATATCGGCGACACGGATGACGGCACCGGTCTGCACCACATGGTATTCGAGGTGGTAGATAACGCTATCGACGAAGCGCTCGCGGGTCACTGTAAAGACATTATCGTCACTATCCACGCCGATAACTCCGTTTCCGTACAGGATGACGGCCGTGGCATCCCGACCGGTATTCACCCGGAAGAGGGCGTGTCCGCTGCAGAAGTGATCATGACCGTTCTGCACGCCGGCGGTAAGTTCGACGATAACTCCTATAAAGTCTCCGGCGGCCTGCACGGCGTAGGTGTTTCCGTGGTAAACGCCCTGTCGCAGAAACTGGAACTGGTTATCCAGCGCGAAGGCAAAATTCACCGTCAGGTCTATCAGCACGGCGTGCCTGAAGCCCCGCTGGCCGTGACCGGCGAGACCGAAAAAACCGGTACGATGGTGCGTTTCTGGCCAAGCCTTGAAACCTTTACCAACGTGACCGAATTCGAGTACGACATTCTGGCGAAACGCCTGCGTGAACTGTCGTTCCTGAACTCTGGCGTCTCAATTCGCCTGCGCGACAAACGCGACAACAAAGAAGACCACTTCCACTACGAAGGCGGTATTAAGGCGTTCGTTGAGTATCTGAACAAGAACAAAACGCCTATTCACCCGAATATCTTCTACTTCTCCACCGAAAAAGACGGTATTGGCGTGGAAGTGGCGCTGCAGTGGAACGACGGTTTCCAGGAAAACATCTACTGCTTCACCAACAACATTCCACAGCGTGACGGCGGTACCCACCTTGCAGGCTTCCGTGCGGCGATGACCCGTACCCTGAACGCCTACATGGACAAAGAAGGTTACAGCAAAAAAGCGAAAGTCAGCGCCACCGGTGACGATGCCCGTGAAGGCCTGATTGCTGTTGTCTCCGTGAAAGTGCCGGATCCGAAGTTCTCCTCTCAGACCAAAGACAAGCTGGTCTCCTCAGAGGTGAAATCGGCGGTTGAACAGCAGATGAACGAACTGCTGAGCGACTACCTGCAGGAGAACCCGAACGACGCGAAAATCGTTGTCGGTAAAATCATTGATGCAGCACGTGCTCGTGAAGCGGCGCGTAAAGCCCGTGAAATGACGCGTCGTAAAGGCGCGCTGGACCTCGCGGGTCTGCCGGGCAAACTGGCTGACTGTCAGGAACGTGACCCGGCGCTGTCCGAACTGTACCTTGTGGAAGGGGACTCCGCGGGCGGTTCTGCGAAGCAGGGCCGTAACCGTAAGAACCAGGCGATTCTGCCGCTGAAGGGTAAAATCCTTAACGTTGAGAAGGCGCGCTTCGACAAGATGCTCTCTTCTCAGGAAGTGGCGACGCTGATCACCGCGCTGGGCTGCGGCATTGGCCGTGACGAATACAACCCGGACAAGCTGCGCTATCACAGCATCATCATCATGACCGATGCGGACGTCGACGGCTCTCACATCCGTACGCTGCTGTTGACCTTCTTCTACCGCCAGATGCCGGAAATCGTTGAGCGTGGCCACGTCTACATTGCTCAGCCGCCGCTGTACAAGGTGAAAAAAGGCAAGCAGGAACAGTACATTAAAGATGACGATGCGATGGATCAGTACCAAATCGCTATCGCGCTTGATGGTGCGACCCTGCACGCGAACTCCAGCGCACCAGCACTGGCGGGTGAACCGCTGGAGCGTCTGGTGTCTGAGTTCAACGCCACGCAGAAAATGATCGGCCGTATGGAGCGTCGTTATCCGAAAGCGCTGCTGAAGGAGCTGGTCTACCAGCCAACCCTGACCGAAGCCGATCTGAGCAGTGAACAGGCCGTTACCCGCTGGGTGAACACCCTGGTGAGCGAGCTGAACGAGAAAGAGCAGCACGGTAGCCAGTGGAAATTTGATGTTCAGCAGAACGCCGCTCAGCAGTTCGAGCCGATTGTTCGCGTGCGTACCCACGGCGTCGACACCGACTACCCGCTGGAGCACGAGTTCGTGACCGGCCCGGAATACCGTCGCATCTGCACGCTCGGCGAGAAGCTGCGTGGGCTGATCGAAGACGATGCGTTCATTGAGCGTGGCGAGCGCCGTCAGCCGGTAGCCAGCTTCGAGCAGGCGCTGGACTGGCTGGTGAAAGAGTCCCGCCGTGGTCTCTCCATTCAGCGTTATAAAGGTCTGGGCGAAATGAACCCGGATCAGCTGTGGGAAACCACCATGGATCCGGAGAGCCGCCGCATGCTGCGTGTCACCGTCAAAGACGCGATTGCGGCTGACCAGCTGTTCACAACGCTGATGGGCGATGCGGTGGAACCACGTCGTGCCTTCATCGAAGAGAACGCGCTGAAAGCGGCGAATATCGATATTTAATCGTTGTCAGACTGGTTTACTCAGGCCGCGCGTTTAGCGCGGCTTTTTTATGGGCGCAGGCATTTCCTGCGACAGCACTGACGGTAAACGGCTGGCGAGCGTATCGACGGCAATTCTGACTCTCAGTGGCAGATGCAGCGTCTGTTGCCAGACCGCATGCACGTCGAAGCGCACATCCGGTGCCTGCTTTAACAGCGGGACGAGTTTTCCCTGATGAATTTCCCGGCTGGCCATCCAGCAGGGCAACCATGCAATGCCGTGTCCGGCCAGCGCCGCGTCGCAGATCGCCTGCAAGTCATCCATATTGAGTGATGAGCGGGGGGTAAAGGTGTGCGAGGCCCCTGCGTTATCCATCAGTTGCCAGGGTAGCACTCTGCCTGCCCGCAGATAGTTAATGGCCGCATGGTGGGGCAAATCAGCCACCGTTTCAGGCTGACCTCTTTTCTGCAGATACTCCGGTGCGGCGCACAGTACCATGCGGTGTTCTCCCAGTCTTCTGGCGACCAGAACGCTGCTGTCCTGCAGCGTGCCGTTGCGTACCGCCATATCAAATCCTTCCTCGACAAGATCCACCACGCGGTCGCTGAATGACATTTCGAGCTCAAGCCCGGGGTGTTCCTGCGCCAGGTCTATCAGCAGCGGGGCGACGCACTGGCGACCAAACAGCACCGGCATAGCAACACGCAGGCGGCCGCTGACCTGCTGTTTTCCTGTTTCCAGCAGCGATTCTGCGCCGCGGATTTCTTCCAGCGCGCGCAGGCAGCGCTCGTAAAAAAGGGCGCCGTTATCAGTCAGGCTCTGGCTGCGGGTCGTGCGCTGAAACAGGCGTACCCCCAGCCGCTCTTCAAGGCGAGCGATGCTTTTTCCGACCGCTGAGCGTGACAAATGCAGACGGATAGCGGCCTGCGCAAAACTTCCCGCCTCAACGGCGGCCACAAAAACAGGAATATCCTTCAGCGTATCGGTCATAGATTGTATCTATTCAGTCATCAATTAAGAGAAAACTTATCGCCACTGGCGACCTTTCGTCAACGGTAGACTGTAGTCCTGACACTTATTGGATGGCAGGAGAGAAAAATGACAGAGACAATGCAACGCTGGTCCATGAACGCCCTTGGGCGCGAAAGCCTCAAACTTATTCAGGAGCCTGTTCCCGAGCCTGGCCCGGGTGAAGTGCGCGTAAGGGTGAATGCCGTTGCGCTCAACTATCGCGATAAAATGGTGATTGAAGGCACTATGCCGATCCCGCTTTCCTTCCCGTTTACGCCGGCCTCGGACATGGCGGGGGTGGTGGACAGCACGGGGGAAGGCGTGACCCGTTTCCAGCCCGGCGCTCGCGTTATATCCACCTTTTTCCCTGAGTGGTTCGACGGTAAGCCGCAGGCGGACGCACGCAATCTGCCCTATAAAACGTCCGGCGGCTACTTCCAGGGCATGCTGGCTGAGTATGTGATTGTGAAGGAAGATGCGCTGGTGGCCGCGCCGGAAACCCTGGATGACGCAGAGGCCAGCACCTTACCGTGCGCCGGGCTTACGGCGTGGTTCGCGCTGATCGAGCGTGGAAACTTGCGCGCCGGGCAAACGGTACTGGTACAGGGCACGGGCGGGGTGGCGATTTTCGCACTGCAAATTGCAAAAGCGCACGGCGCAGAGGTGTTTGTCACGTCGGGAAGTGATGAAAAACTGGCGCGGGCTAAAAATCTGGGGGCCAGCCAGGGCATCAACCGCCTGAAAGGCGATTGGGCTGAAACGACGCTGGCACTGACGCAGGATCGCGGTATCGACCATATTATTGAAACCGTGGGCGGGGAGAACCTGAAGCATTCCCTGCGCGCCGTAGCCGTTCATGGACGGATATCGGTCATTGGTGTGCTGGCGGGGGCGGAGATTTCACTGTCTGCTGGCGAGCTGTTGCTGAAATCCCCGGTCATTCAGGGGATTGGCGTGGGACATCGCCGGGCGCTGGAGGATTTTGTCCGGGCTGTTGATGTCACGAGTCTGAAGCCGGTTATTGAGCACCGCTACCGCTTTGATGAACTTGAACAGGCGCTCGACCATCTCGATCGCGGCGCGTTCGGTAAAATCGTTCTCACCCGCGAGTAAGTCATCGTTCCCCCGGGATGCGTAAAAGGGGTATTCCTGTTGCGCAATGTAGCTCTATTTTTGTGTGCTTAATCGCGTTAGCATGAGGCAGCACTCATTTATCCCGGGGAACTCATGGCTATTAAACTCATTGCAATCGATATGGACGGCACGCTGCTGCTGCCAGACCACACTATCTCTCCAGCCGTTAAAAACGCGATCGCCGCGGCACGCGCGAAGGGCGTGAATGTGGTCCTGACCACGGGGCGTCCGTACGCGGGCGTACACAGCTACCTGAAAGAGTTGCATATGAATCAGCCTGGCGACTACTGCATTACCTATAACGGCGCGCTGGTACAAAAAGCCGCGGATGGCAGTACGGTTGCGCAAACTGCGCTGAGCTATGACGACTACCTGTTCCTGGAAAAATTGTCCCGTGAAGTGGGCTCCCACTTCCACGCGCTCGATCGCAATACGCTCTATACCGCCAACCGTGATATCAGCTACTACACGGTACATGAATCCTATGTTGCGACCATTCCGCTGGTGTTCTGCGAAGCCGAGAAGATGGATCCGGCGACCCAGTTCCTGAAAGTGATGATGATCGACGAACCGGAGATCCTGGATAAAGCGATTGCGCGCATTCCGGCCGAGGTGAAAGAGAAGTACACCGTGCTGAAAAGCGCGCCGTACTTCCTCGAAATCCTCGATAAACGCGTCAATAAAGGCACGGGGGTAAAATCGCTGGCCGACGCGTTGGGCATCAAACCTGACGAGATCATGGCGCTGGGCGACCAGGAAAACGACATCGCGATGATTGAATTCGCAGGCCTGGGCGTGGCGATGGATAACGCCATTCCGTCGGTGAAAGAGGTGGCTAACTTTGTTACCAAATCCAACCTCGAAGACGGTGTGGCCTACGCGATTGAGAAATTTGTACTGTCCCGGTAACACATTGCCCTCAATCATCAGCCTCGGTTATCAACCGGGGCTTTTTTTGGCCCTGAGTTTATTGAATTGTTCTTTTTGTGATCTGGATTGTAGTACAACATTAATTGATTGTACTACATTACAACTACAGCAAAGGCGAAAGGGTTCACGTTTGTACTGCAAAAGTGAGGCGAAATTCGGCGGTCGCGGTAAAGTAGTGATGGACTTACAGAGCACAAGGACTCTCCATGACGCTGAACAAAACCGATCGCATTGTCATCACGCTGGGCACTCAGATTGTGGGTGGCAAATACGTTCCCGGTTCGCCGCTGCCAGCAGAGGCTGAACTGTGCGAGGAGTTTGAAACTTCACGCAACATTATCCGGGAAGTGTTCCGCTCGCTGATGGCGAAGCGGTTGATTGAAATGAAACGCTATCGCGGCGCGTTTGTTGCACCACGTAACCAGTGGAACTACCTCGATACCGATGTCCTGCAGTGGGTGCTGGAAAATGACTACGACCCGCGGCTTATCGGTGCGATGAGTGAAGTACGAAACCTGGTCGAACCCGCCATCGCCCGCTGGGCAGCAGAGCGCGCAACGTCAGGCGATCTGGCGCAGATTGAGTCGGCGCTCAACGACATGATCGCCAATAACCAGAACCGGGAAGCGTTCAACGAGGCGGATATTCGCTATCACGAGGCGGTATTGCAGTCGGTGCATAACCCGGTGTTACAGCAGCTTAGCGTGGCGATCAGCTCGCTACAGCGAGCAGTATTTGAACGTACCTGGATGGGCGATGAGGCCAACATGCCGAAAACGCTTCAGGAACATAAAGCGCTGTTTGATGCGATACGGCATCAGGACGGCGATGCGGCAGAGCAGGCAGCACTCACCATGATTGCCAGCTCGACACGAAGGCTGAAGGAAATCACATGACATCACGCTACATCGCAATTGACTGGGGATCGACCAATCTGCGCGCCTGGCTATACCAGGGCGAGCAGTGCCTGGAGAGCAGGCAATCAGAAGCAGGCGTTACGCGTCTGAACGGGAAATCCCCCGAGGCGGTGTTAGCTGAGGTGACACAAAACTGGCGCGATGGCGCGACGCCGGTGGTGATGGCGGGAATGGTCGGCAGTAACGTGGGCTGGAAGGTTGCGCCTTATCTGCCTGTTCCTGCCCATTTCTCCGCTATTGGCGAGCAGTTAACGTCCGTTGGCGACAATATCTGGATTATTCCCGGTTTGAGCGTCTCGCGTGACGATAACCACAACGTGATGCGCGGCGAAGAGACGCAACTGCTCGGCGCGCGCACGCTTTCTCCTTCTTCTGTCTACGTAATGCCGGGTACGCACTGCAAATGGGTACAGGCTGACACGGAGCAAATCCACGATTTTCGCACTGTAATGACCGGCGAGTTGCACCATTTGCTGCTCAATCATTCTCTGGTGGGTGCTGGCTTACCCGAGCAGAAAACGTCCCCGGAGGCCTTTACCGCCGGTCTTGAGCGCGGCCTCGCCTCGCCTGATGTTCTGCCGTCTCTTTTTGAGATCCGCGCCTCGCATGTGCTGGGAACCCTCCCGCGCGAGCAGGTCAGCGAGTTTCTTTCCGGCCTGCTGATTGGCGCAGAAGTCGCCAGCATGCGCGATTTTGTTGCGCAGGGGCAGGCCATCACGATTGTTGCAGGGTCATCGTTGGCTTCACGCTACGAGCAGGCTTTACGCCGCGCAGGGCACGACGTCTCAACGGTATCCGGTGACACGGCATTTCAGGCAGGAATAAGGAGCATCGCTCATGCAGTGGCAAACTGACCTTCCCCTTATCGCGATTTTGCGCGGTATCACGCCCGATGAGGCATTAGCCCATGTCGGGGCGGTTATCGATGCCGGGTTCGACGCGGTAGAAATCCCGCTCAACTCGCCGGATTGGGAAAAAAGCATCCCGGCAGTGGTGGAGGCGTTTGGTGATAAGGCGCTGATTGGCGCGGGGACCGTGCTAAAACCGGAGCAGGTGGATCGGCTGGCAAAGATGGGCTGCAAGCTTATTGTCACCCCCAACATTCATCCCGAGGTGATTCGTCGCGCAGTGGGTTACGGCATGACCGTCTGCCCGGGATGCGCCACGGCCACAGAAGCCTTTGCCGCTCTCGATGCGGGCGCACAGTCGCTCAAAATTTTCCCGTCGTCGGCCTTTGGCCCGGATTACATCAAAGCGCTGAAAGCGGTCTTACCCGTCAGCGTGCCGGTCTTTGCCGTGGGCGGCGTCACGCCAGAAAACCTGGTGCAGTGGATAAAAGCAGGCTGTGTGGGCGCGGGGCTGGGCAGCGATCTTTATCGCGCCGGGCAGTCCGTAGAACGTACCGCGCAGCAGGCGGCAGCATTTGTGAAAGCGTATCGAGAGGCAGTGCAATGAAAATAACCAAACTTACCACTTACCGTTTACCCCCGCGCTGGATGTTCCTGAAAATCGAAACCGATGAAGGCGTTGTCGGCTGGGGTGAGCCGGTGATCGAAGGCCGTGCGCGCACGGTTGAAGCCGCCGTGCACGAGCTGGGAGAATACCTGATTGGCCAGGATCCTGCGCGTATCAACGACTTGTGGCAGGTAATGTATCGTGCCGGTTTCTACCGTGGTGGCCCGATCCTGATGAGCGCCATCGCCGGTATCGACCAGGCGCTGTGGGATATCAAAGGCAAAGTGCTGAATGCCCCGGTCTGGCAACTGATGGGCGGCCTGGTGCGCGATAAAATCAAAGCCTACAGCTGGGTGGGCGGCGATCGCCCCGCGGAAGTGATCGACGGCATCACGCAGTTGCGCAACATTGGTTTTGACACCTTCAAGCTCAACGGCTGTGAAGAGATGGGTGTGATTGACAACTCGCGAGCGGTCGACCGCGCGGTGAATACCGTGGCGCAAATCCGTGAAGCCTTCGGCAACGAGATTGAATTTGGGCTGGATTTCCACGGACGCGTCAGCGCGCCGATGGCGAAAGTGCTGATTAAAGAGCTGGAGCCGTATCGCCCGCTGTTCATTGAAGAGCCCGTGCTGGCCGAGCAGGCTGAGTACTATCCGAAACTGGCAGAACAGACGCACATTCCCATCGCCGCGGGTGAACGCATGTTCTCGCGCTTCGAGTTTAAACGTGTGCTGGAGGCGGGCGGTATTGCGATCCTGCAGCCGGATCTCTCCCACGCGGGCGGCATCACCGAATGCTACAAAATTGCCGGAATGGCGGAAGCCTACGATGTGGCGCTGGCACCGCACTGTCCGCTCGGGCCGATTGCGCTGGCGGCCTGTCTGCACGTGGATTTTGTCTCCCGCAATGCCGTGTTCCAGGAGCAAAGCATGGGCATTCACTATAACAAGGGCGCAGAGCTGCTCGACTTTGTGAAAAACAAAGAAGACTTCAGCATGGAAGGCGGTTTCTTTAAACCGTTAACGAAGCCGGGCCTGGGCGTAGAAATTGACGAAGCCAAAGTCATTGAGCTCAGTAAAAACGCGCCAGACTGGCGTAACCCGCTGTGGCGTCATGAGGACGGCAGCGTAGCGGAGTGGTGATCGCCCTCCCGTAGGCCCGGTAAGCGAAGCGCCACCGGGCAAAAAAACATACATACAAAATTATAACCCTCTGTAAATTACAGGGCATGGTGAGCGGCTTCGCTATGCCCAAAATCTGGAGACAGATTGCGATGGATATTCCAGTTACTGCTGCAAAAATCGGGCGTCGCCGCTACCTGACGCTGATCATGATCTTTATTACCGTGGTCATTTGCTATGTCGACCGCGCCAACCTTGCCGTGGCATCGGCTCATATTCAGGAAGAGTTTGGTATCACCAAAGCGGAAATGGGCTACGTCTTCTCGGCGTTTGCCTGGCTGTATACGCTCTGCCAGATCCCCGGCGGCTGGTTCCTGGACCGCGTGGGGTCACGTCTGACTTACTTCATCGCCATTTTAGGCTGGTCCGTGGCGACCCTGTTCCAGGGCTTCGCGACCGGGCTGATGTCGCTGATTGGCCTGCGCGCCATCACCGGTATTTTTGAAGCACCAGCATTCCCGACCAACAACCGCATGGTGACCAGCTGGTTCCCGGAGCATGAGCGTGCTTCTGCGGTGGGCTTCTATACCTCCGGGCAGTTTGTTGGCCTGGCGTTCCTGACGCCGCTGCTCATTTGGATCCAGGAGCTGCTGAGCTGGCACTGGGTGTTTATTGTCACCGGCGGGATCGGCATTATCTGGTCGCTAATTTGGTTTAAGGTCTACCAACCACCGCGGCTGACCAAAAGTATTACTAAAGCCGAGCTGGACTACATTCGCGATGGCGGCGGTCTGGTGGATGGCGATGCGCCGGTGAAAAAAGAGGCGCGCCAGCCGCTCACCAGAGCGGACTGGAAGCTGGTCTTCCACCGTAAGCTTGTGGGGGTGTATCTGGGCCAGTTTGCGGTCACGTCGACGCTGTGGTTCTTTCTCACCTGGTTCCCGAACTACCTGACGCAGGAGAAGGGGATCACCGCGCTGAAGGCGGGCTTTATGACCACCGTACCGTTCCTTGCGGCCTTCTTCGGGGTACTGCTTTCGGGCTGGCTGGCGGACAAAATGGTGAAAAAAGGCTTCTCGCTGGGGGCTGCGCGTAAAACACCGATTATCTGCGGGCTGTTGATCTCAACGTGCATCATGGGCGCCAACTATACCAACGATCCGGTATGGATTATGACCCTGATGGCCGTGGCGTTCTTCGGAAACGGTTTTGCCTCCATTACCTGGTCGCTGGTGTCGTCGCTGGCACCGATGCGTCTGATCGGCCTGACCGGTGGCGTGTTCAACTTCGTTGGCGGGCTGGGCGGGATCACCGTGCCGCTGGTCATCGGTTACCTGGCGCAGGATTACGGTTTTGGCCCGGCGCTGGTCTACATCTCCGCCGTGGCATTGATCGGTGCGCTCTCCTACATCCTGCTGGTAGGCGATGTTAAACGAGTAGGCTAATTCTTCCGGATGTTTTACCCTGATGCGAAAACCGCGCATCAGGGTATCTTCATGAAACAAATCACCTTCGCTTCCCGTAACCACCAGCTCACCAATATCAATACCTGGACGCCGGACAGCCAGTGGCTGGTCTACGACGTGCGCCCGTCAGGCGCGTCGTTCACCGGTGAAACCATTGAGCGGGTTAACGTCCATTCGGGCGAGGTGGAGGTGATTTATCGCGCCACAGACGGCGCACACGTTGGCGTGGTGACCGTTCATCCCGCACAAGAGAAATATGTCTTTATCCACGGCCCGAAAAACCCGGACGCAGACTGGCACTATGATTTTCACCATCGCCAGGGGGTGATTGCGCATCACGGCCAGGTGAGCAATCTGGATGCGATGGATATCACCGCGCCCTACACCGCAGGCGCGCTGCGTGGCGGCACCCATGTTCATGTCTTTAGCCCGAACGGGCAGTTCGTCAGCTTTACCTATAACGACCATGTGTTGCATGAGCGCGATCCAAAGCTCGATTTACGCAACGTCGGCGTGGCTGCGCCTTACGGCCCGGTGAAGCCGAAGGGGAACCATCCTCGGGCCTATTCGGGTGCCTTCTGGAGCGTGCTGGTTAGCCGCACGACGCCCAACCCGCAGCCGGGCAGCGATGAGATCAACCGCGCCTACGAAGAGGGCTGGGTAGGCAACGGCAGGCTGGCGTTTATCGGTGACACCCTCTCCGCGCAGGGCGAAAAAGTGCCTGAACTGTTTGTTGTCGATCTGCCAGAAGACGAACAGGGCTGGAAGCGTGCGGGCGATGCGCCGCTACAGGGTACGTCGGCAACCCTGCCCGCTCCGCCTGCAGGCGTGAAGCAGCGTCGTCTGACCTTTACCCATCAGAACCGGCATCCGGGACTGGTGAACGTGCCGCGTCACTGGGTGCGCAGCAATCCGCAAGGAACGCAGATTGCGTTCCTGATGCGCGATGATAACGGTATCGTGCAACTGTGGCTGATCTCCCCCGAGGGCGGCGAGCCGCGCCAGTTAACGCATACAGAAAACGGTATCCAGTCGGCATTTAACTGGCATCCTTCGGGCAACCGCCTGGGATTTGTCATGGAAGATCGTATCGCCTGCTGCGACGCACGGACCGGAGAGGTGACGTTTTTGACGTCCGATCACGGCAATCCACCGTCTGCTGATGCGGTGGTGTTTTCGCCAGACGGGCGCTTTATTGCGTGGATGGAAGAGACAGGCGGTTTCCGTCAGCTTTGGTTAACGGAAACCGCGCAGAACTAGCGTGGAGGCATTTCCGCGGGCGGGATAACGGCGTTTGTCGCCAGATTTTCCTGCTCGCTTTTTTCTACCCGTGAGCGCACGGAGTCGTCCTTACGAAATATATCCCACGGCAGCAGAAGCGTATCTGCCACCGCCGTAAACGGCATATCGAGGATAACCAGGGATTTGGTGCCCCAGTTGGTATCGTCATCGGAGATCATCGCCGCGCTGGCGCGCGTCCCCGGATATGTTCCTTCTTTACCGCCGGTGTGAGACATCACGCTCGAACACCCGCAAAGTAAAACTACCCCGCTGAACGTCGTCAGCTTTATCAGAACATTTTTCATCATCACTCAGTCATCGTTAATGGCACTGCATAGACCTGCAACTCAGGGTTATAGCGAGCCTTATCCAAAATGGATAGCCCGATAACCCCGCACTGTGGCAGCCATCGCAATTTAACCCTTTGTGCTGTTGTCCCAGTCTAAGCGAGATGCACAAAAGTGCAAAAAAAAGTGCAGTTGTCGTGCTTGAAAAGCCTGTTTGCAGACCCATTTTAAGAATGTGGCCCGATAACGAACACGCCTGATGGGTGTTCGGGGGCGCAAAGGCCTGTCCATGGTGGAAGGCACTATTTTCTCGCTGATTTCAGGAGTTTTATTTATGCGTAACTTCGATCTTTCTCCGCTATACCGTTCTGCAATTGGTTTTGACCGCCTGTTTAACCATTTAGAAAATAACCAAAGCCAGAGCAACGGCTACCCTCCTTACAATGTTGAGCTGGTTGACGAAAACCACTACCGCATCGCCATTGCCGTCGCCGGTTTTGCAGAAAACGAACTGGAGATCACCGCGCAGGACAACCTGCTGGTGGTGAAAGGTTCCCATACGGCTGAGCAGAAAGAGCGTACCTACCTCTACCAGGGCATCGCCGAGCGCAACTTTGAACGCAAGTTCCAGTTAGCCGAGAACATTCACGTGAAAGGCGCGAACCTGGTTAACGGCCTGCTGTTTATCGAACTGGAACGTGTGATTCCGGAAGAGAAAAAACCGCGTCGTATCGAAATTAACTAATTTTGCGGGTCGCCCGAGCGGCCCACCCAGACTTGCTTGCCGTAACGGGAGCATATGCGAATCCATCAGGATTTGCAGGAACAACTGCGCACAAAATTAAACTGTGCCGAACTCGCTTCTCAGAAGGAGATTTAGTATGCGTAACTATGATTTATCCCCCTTACTGCGTCAGTGGATTGGTTTTGACAAACTGGCGAATGCCCTGCAAAACACCGCTGAGCAACAGACGTTTCCGCCGTACAACATCGAAAAAAGCGACGATAACCACTATCGCATCACCCTGGCGCTGGCCGGCTTCCGTCAGGAGGATCTGGATATCCAGCTTGAAGGCACGCGCCTGACCGTTAAGGGTACGCCGGAAAAACAAGAGACCGAGACCAAATGGCTGCATCAGGGGCTGGTTAATCAGCCGTTTAGCCTGAGCTTTACTCTGGCAGACCATATGGATGTAACCGGCGCAACGTTTACTAACGGGCTGCTGCATATTGATCTGACCCGTAACGTGCCGGAAGCTATCGCGCCGCAGCGTATCGCCATTAGCGACCGACCGGCGTTGAACAGTTAGCATTGTGCGGGCTGATGCCCGATCCTCTCCCACAGGGCTGAGGGATCCCCATAAAATAATGTCTGCACAGACAACCCCCTCTCCCTTGAGGGAGAGGGCTGGGGTGAGGGGGGAACATACGGCTCTGGTGGACATTCCGTTCACTTTATGTTCATTGCTACTCTGTAACAACATGACCAGTGAACGTGCCAGGGCGGCTCAATCGCCACCGCCCTGGCGACCCGGGCTCCCGGCGGTAAATCGCCGCTTCGCGGTACCCTCAGCTTATTCCTCCAGGCTATCGGGTCGGGCATGAGCCTGCATCCCTGCAGGCCACGCCCTCTCGGCGCATCCCTGCGCCTCGCCCCGGCCTTACGGAAACGCTTCGGCGATTTACAGCCGGACCAGGGTGTCGCTGTAAGTCATTAATTTTGCTGAAGCAACGTTCATCGCTTCAGGTAAAAAATTACTGGGGATCCCTCAGCCCACAGGGAGAGGGTGCACACACTAAAAACGGTCACCCGAGGGTGACCGTTTTGCTTTTACCTTCGGCTTTTTTGTGCGCCATCGCCCATACAACCGCCCCCGGCTCTGAGAGAATCCTTAGCATAACTAAGGTTATGCTAAGGAAGGGGATCATGAGTGATATCGCGTTAACCGTCAGCGTATTGGCCCTGGTCGCCGTCGTTGGGCTATGGATTGGCAACGTCAAAATCCGCGGCGTTGGGTTTGGTATTGGCGGGGTGCTGTTTGGCGGTATTTTTGTCGGGCACTTCGCCGACAAGCTCGGGCTGGTCCTCAGCGCCGAAATGCTCCACTTTATTCAGGAATTTGGCCTGATCCTGTTCGTCTATACCATTGGCATTCAGGTGGGGCCGGGCTTCTTCGCTTCCCTTCGGGTCTCCGGGTTGCGTCTCAATCTCTTTGCCCTCGCTATTGTGGTGATGGGCGGGCTGGTGACCGCGCTTCTGCACAAACTTTTCGCAATCCCGCTTCCCGTGGTGCTGGGCATTTTCTCCGGGGCGGTGACCAACACGCCTGCGCTCGGTGCGGGGCAGCAAATCCTGCGTGATTTGGGTATCGAACCTGGCATTGTTGATCAGATGGGGATGAGCTATGCCATGGCCTATCCGTTTGGCATTTGCGGCATTCTGCTCTCCATGTGGCTGGTGCGCGTCCTGTTTCGCATTAACGTCGATAAAGAGGCGAAAGACCACGAAACCACGCTCACCAACGGCCATATGCCGATCAAAACCATCAATATTCGGGTCGATAACCCCAATCTGAACAATATGGCGATTCAGGACGTGCCGATCCTGAACAGCGCCAACATTATCTGCTCGCGCCTTAAGCGCGACGATATGCTGATGGTGCCCGCGCCGGGCACCGTTATTCAGCAGGGGGATCTGCTGCACCTGGTCGGCCAGCCCGGCGATCTCAACAACGCGCGGCTGGTGATCGGTCAGGAAGTAGACACCTCGCTCTCCACCCGCGGCACCGATATGCGCGTGGAGCGCGTGGTGGTAACAAACGAGCACGTTCTCGGCAAGAAAATCCGCGATCTGCAGGTGAAAGAGCGTTATGACGTCGTGATCTCCCGCCTTAACCGGGCGGGTGTGGAACTGGTCGCCAGCCCGGAGGCCAGCCTGCAGTTTGGGGATATCCTTAACCTGGTCGGGCGGCCGTCGTCCATTGACGCCGTCGCGGATATGGTCGGTAACGCCCAGCAAAAACTGCAGCAGGTGCAGATGCTGCCGGTGTTTATCGGTATCGGGTTGGGTGTACTGCTCGGCTCCATTCCGCTGTATGTGCCGGGCTTCCCGGTGGCGCTCAAGCTCGGCCTGGCGGGCGGACCGCTGATTATGGCGCTGATCCTCGGACGTATTGGCTGCATCGGTAAGCTCTACTGGTTTATGCCGCCGAGCGCCAACCTGGCGCTGCGCGAGCTGGGTATTGTGCTGTTTCTGGCGGTGGTCGGGCTGAAGTCCGGCGGGGATTTTGTCGATACCCTGGTCAGAGGGGAAGGGATGAGCTGGGTCGGCTACGGCATATTCATCACGGCAATCCCGCTGCTGACGGTAGGCATACTGGCGCGTATGTTCGCTAAAATGAACTACCTGACGCTCTGCGGCATGCTTGCGGGCTCGATGACGGACCCACCCGCACTGGCCTTTGCCAATAACCTGCACGCCACCAGCGGCGCGGCGGCGCTCTCCTACGCCACGGTTTATCCGCTGGTAATGTTCCTGCGCATTATCACCCCGCAGCTACTGGCGGTGCTGTTCTGGGGGATGAGCTAACAGGTCGTCCGGGTGGATGCGCCGCAGATGGTAGTCCACCTGGTAATCGCTGGTGTTTCGGAACATGACGGAATAGTTGAGAAACTCGCCGCTGTCGCTGTAGGAAAGGGACGTGATTCGCAGCAGCGGCGTCTGTTCCGGAAGATTCAGATAACCCGCCAGCTGTTTATCCGCCAGCACCGGCGTCAGGCTCTCGTAATTGCCGCTAATGGTGATCCCGCACTCCTTCTCGATGTAATCAAACTTTGACCCTTCAAGATGCGCCAGAGAGAGGTTACGGAACAACTTCACCGGCATAAAACTGTCCTCCAGCATGAGCGGTTTTCCGTCCACGTAGCGCACCCGCCGGGAAAAGTAGATCCGCTCATCCACCTGAATCCGCAACTGGCTGGCGATGGCGGGCGGCGCGGGCATTACTTCGAACTGCAACACCTTGCTCTGCACCTCTTTCCCCTGCTGGCGCAACACCTCCACCAGCCCGGTGAGGTTTGTGGTTTCATGGTGAACGTCTTTACGCGCGACAAACGTTCCGCTGCCGTGCCGCCGCTCAACCAGGCCCCAGCTCACCAGCAGATCCAGCGCTTTGCGGATGGTCATTCGCGCCACGCCGAACTCCTGCGCCAGCGCTTTTTCGCCCGGCAACGGGCTGCCGATGTTGTAGTCCGACGAATTCAGCCGCAGCCGCAACCTGTCGGCGATAGATTTGTAGATCACCAGTAGACCTCTCTGCCCTTATCAGGGCGTGGCTGGCGTCCTGATATGTCCATATTTACCGCAAAAAGTAGACCTGATTGGTCAAAATAAAACCATGAATGCGATCACGAATCGCAGCGGCACGCCATGTTCGCGCATCAGTAAGTTCTTATGCTCACCTCAGGCCAGCAAAAAACCATAAAGGCCTCTCTCCCCTACAGGTTGTTACGCGAGGATTTAAAAATGCTCAGTCAAATACAACGTTTTGGCGGTGCCATGTTTACCCCGGTGTTGCTGTTTCCGTTCGCCGGGATCGTGGTGGGAATCGCCATTATGCTTCGCAATCCGCTGTTTGTCGGCGAAGCCTTAACGGCCCCTGATAACCTTTTCGCGCAGATCGTTCACATCATTGAAGAGGGCGGCTGGGCGGTCTTTCGTAATATGCCGCTGATTTTTGCCGTTGGCCTGCCGATTGGCCTGGCGAAGCAGGCGCAGGGCCGTGCCTGTCTGGCGGTGCTGATTAGCTTCCTCACCTGGAACTACTTCATCAACGCAATGGGCATGACCTGGGGCCACTTTTTTGGCGTCGATTTCACCGCCGAACCGACGGCAGGCAGCGGGCTGGCGATGATTGCCGGGATTAAAACGCTCGATACCAGCATCATCGGTGCCATCGTCATTTCGGGCATCGTTACCGCCATCCACAACCGCTATTTTGACAAGCCGCTGCCGGTGTTTCTGGGAATTTTTCAGGGCAGCTCGTTTGTCGTTATCCTCGCGTTCTTCGTCATGATCCCCTGCGCCTGGCTGACGCTGCTGGGCTGGCCAAAAGTGCAGATGGGCATCGAGTCCCTGCAGGCGTTCCTGCGCTCTGCCGGTGCGCTGGGCGTCTGGGTCTATACCTTCCTGGAACGCATTCTGATCCCAACCGGGCTGCACCACTTCGTCTACGGTCCGTTTATCTTCGGCCCGGCGGCGGTAGAGGGTGGGATTCAGGTCTACTGGGCGCAGCACCTGCAGGCATTTAGTCAGAGCACGCTGCCGCTGAAAACCCTGTTCCCGGAAGGCGGATTCGCGCTGCACGGCAACTCGAAAGTGTTTGGCTCGGTCGGGATTGCGCTGGCCATCTGGTACACCGCCTCACCGGAAAACCGCGTCAAGGTCGCAGGGCTGCTGATCCCGGCCACGCTCACCGCCGTGCTGGTGGGCATTACTGAACCGCTGGAATTCACCTTCCTGTTTATCTCGCCGCTGCTGTTTGCTGTTCACGCCGTGCTGGCGGCCACCATGGCGACGGTGATGTACGTCTTCGGCGTCGTCGGCAACATGGGCGGCGGCCTGCTGGACCAGTTCCTGCCGCAAAACTGGATCCCGATGTTCCACAACCACGCGTCAACGGTGTTCACCCAGATTGGCATTGGCGTCTGCTTCACCGGGATCTACTTCGTGGTCTTCAAAACGCTGATTGCGCATCTGAACCTGAAAACGCCGGGCCGGGAAGCGAGCGAAATCAAACTCTACAGCAAGGCGGACTATAAGGCGGCGCGCGGGCACACCACCGCCCCGGCAGCGGCCAGCCAACAGGTTGGACAGGCAGCCGGGTTCCTGCAGGCGCTCGGCGGTGCGGCCAACATCGAAAGCATCAACAACTGTGCTACCCGCCTGCGTATCGCCCTGGTCGATATGGCGAAAACCCAAAGCGATGACGTCTTCAAAGCCCTCGGCGCCCACGGCGTGGTGCGACGCGGCAACGGCATTCAGGTGATTGTCGGTCTGCACGTTCCTCAGGTGCGCGACCAGCTGGAATCGCTGATGAAAACCCCTTTAACGAATGAACAAACCACCCTGACAGAGGCTATATCATGAAAAAATTCTCAGTTGTCATTGCAGGCGGCGGCAGCACCTTTACGCCTGGTATCGTCCTGATGCTGTTAGCCAACCGTGACCGTTTCCCGCTGCGCGCCCTGAAGTTCTATGACAACGACGGCGCACGCCAGGAGACCATCGCCGAAGCGTGCAAAATCATCCTTAAGGAACAGGCGCCGGAGATTGAATTCAGCTATACCACCGATCCGAAAGCGGCGTTTAGTGATGTGGATTTCGTGATGGCGCATATCCGCGTGGGCAAATACCCGATGCGTGAAAAAGATGAAAAAATCCCGCTGCGCCACGGTGTGCTGGGCCAGGAAACCTGCGGACCGGGTGGCATCGCCTACGGCATGCGCTCAATCGGCGGCGTGCTGGAGCTGGTGGATTATATGGAGCAGTACTCCCCGAACGCATGGATGCTGAACTACTCCAATCCGGCAGCGATTGTCGCGGAAGCGACCCGTCGCCTGCGTCCGAACGCCAAAATTCTCAATATCTGCGATATGCCGATCGGCATCGAAGGGCGCATGGCGCAGATTGTCGGCCTGAAAGACCGCAAAGAGATGCGCGTGCGTTACTACGGCCTGAACCACTTCGGCTGGTGGACGTCGATTGAAGATCTCAACGGCAACGATCTGATGCCAAAACTGCGCGAATACGTCGCTAAAAACGGCTATGTACCGCCGTCTGACGATGCCCATACCGAAGCGAGCTGGAACGATACCTTCGCCAAAGCCAAAGACGTGCAGGCGCTGGATCCGGACACCATGCCGAACACTTACCTGAAGTATTACCTGTTCCCGGACTACGTGGTGGCGCACTCCAGTCCCGAGCGTACCCGCGCCAATGAGGTGATGGATCACCGTGAGAAGCACGTGTTCAGTTCCTGCCGGGCGATTATCGCAGCCGGGAAATCCTCCGCCGGTGAGCTGGAGATTGACGAACATGCGTCCTATATCGTCGATCTGGCGACCGCGATTGCCTTCAATACCCAGGAGCGGATGCTGCTGATTGTGCCGAACAACGGGGCGATCCATAACTTTGATGCCGACGCGATGGTGGAGATACCGTGCCTGGTGGGCCATAACGGGCCGGAGCCGCTCACGGTGGGCGATATTCCGCACTTCCAGAAAGGGCTGATGAGCCAGCAGGTGGCGGTGGAAAAACTGGTGGTGGATGCCTGGGAGCAGCGCTCGTACCAGAAACTCTGGCAGGCGATCACTCTCTCCAAAACCGTACCGAGTGCCTCTGTGGCGAAAGCGATTCTTGATGACCTGATCGAGGCCAATAAGGGGTTCTGGCCGGAGCTGCACTAATCTTCCCGACCGGCATCGCCCGATGCCGGTCTCCTTGTCCTGGTCGATTTACGCTATGCTGAAACCTGCCCGTAGCACGACAAGGAACCTTCATGAAAATTTCCCGCCTCGGCGAAGCGCCGGACTACCGCTTCTCTCTGGCCAATGAACGCACGTTTTTAGCGTGGATCCGCACCGCACTGGGTTTTCTGGCGGCAGGTGTCGGCCTCGACCAGCTCGCGCCTGATTTCGCCACGCCGTTGATTCGTGAAGTGCTGGCTCTGCTGCTGTGTCTGTTCGCGGGCGTGCTGGCGATTTACGGCTACCTGCGCTGGCTGCGCAATGAGAAGGCGATGCGTCTGAAGCAGGATCTGCCCTATACGCGCGGGCTACTCATCATCAGCGCAATCCTGCTGGCGGTGGCGGGCGTGGTAATGGTGCTGGTGTTTTATGGCGGATAGCCGCAAAGCACGACGCGAAGCGGACCCCGGCCTGCAGCCGGAGCGGACGTCGCTGGCCTGGCTGCGTACGCTGCTGGGGTATGGCGCGCTGATTGCCCTGGCGATTAAGCACAACTGGCACCGCACCGGGGTGCCGTTCTGGATCTCCGTCGTCGTACTCGCGCTGGTGGCTGTCATTTTGTGGCGCTATACCCGCAGCCGTAACCTGATGGACGTGGCGCAGGACGATTTTGTGCAGCCGAAGGCGGTGCGGGATAAGTTCCTCATCGCCCTGGCCGTGCTGTCGCTGTCACTGCTGTTTGCGGTCACCCACATTCAACAAATTTTGCACCTGTAGGCCGGGTAAGGCGCAGCCGCCACCCGGCGTCATGGCTTCCCTTGAGCCAGATATTTCACCATCTCCTCTTCCGGCACCATGCCGCCGCCGGTCGCCCACACCAGGTGAGTGACGTTCGCATCGGAATGCACGCGCAGCGGCCCGGCCATGCCCGCCAGCGCGGACGGCTCCAGGCGAATCCCTTCCTCCTGCGCCAGCCAGCCGAGCATGTCGTACATGCTCTGATCGGAGAGCGTGTAGAACCCGTCGAGCAGGCGTTCCATCGCGCGGCCCACGAAGCCAGAGGCGCGCCCTACCGCCAGCCCGTCGGCGGCCGTCAGGTTATCAATGCCCAGGTCCTGCACGGCAATCTCATCGTGCAGGCCAGTGTAGACGCCCAGCAGCATGCACGGAGAGTGCGTAGGCTCAGCGAAGAAGCAGTGGACGTTGTCACCAAAGGCCAGCTTCAGGCCAAACGCCACGCCGCCAGGGCCGCCGCCGACGCCGCACGGCAGATAGACATACAGCGGGTGTTCGGCATCCACCACGCGGCCCTGTTCGGCAAACTGTGCTTTCAGACGCTCGCCTGCAACGGCGTAACCCAGAAACAGGGTGCGGGAGTTTTCATCATCGATAAAGAAGCAGTTCGGATCGCTTTCAGCCGCTTTGCGTCCTTGCTCCACCGCCACGCCGTAATCCTGCTCATATTCCACGACGATGACGCCGTGGCTGCGCAGTTTGGCTTTTTTCCACTCGCGGGCGTCGGCAGACATATGCACCGTCACCTTAAAGCCGATGCGTGCGCTCATGATGCCGATGGACATCCCCAGATTGCCGGTGGAGCCCACCGCGATGCTGTACTGGCTAAAGAAGTCCTTAAAGCGCGGCTCCAGCAGAACGCTGTAGTCGTCTTCAACGCTCAGCAACCCGGCTTCCAGCGCCAGTTTTTCCGCGTGGGTCAGCACCTCATAAATGCCGCCGCGCGCTTTAATCGAGCCGGAGATCGGCAGATGGCTGTCTTTTTTCAGCAGCAGCGTGCCGGGAATGGCTTTGCCAGATTCTTTCTCCAGACGTGCCTGCATTACCGGAATGGCGACCAGTTCGGATTCAATTATCCCCTTCGTGGCGGCTGTTTCCGGGAAGGCTTTCGCCAGATACGGTGCGAAGCGGTTGAGACGCGCATGCGCGTCGTCCACGTCGGCTTTGGTCAGCCCGACATAGGGCAGCCCCTCAGCCAGCGTGGTGGTACGCGGGTTAAGCCAGGTGGTTTCTTTCAGGGCAATCAGATCCTCAACCAGAGGAAACTGTGCGGTTAAAGTGGTGATAGTTGCGTTTTCCATAATACGTCTCTTCGCGCTCAGATAATGAAAGAAAGCAGGAATGTGCCGCCAAGTGCAAGCACCGAGGCGATAAACGTCGCCGTCGTATAGTATTTGAAGGTCTCATGCAGGGTCGCGCCGCAGTATTGCTTCACCAGCCAGAAGAGAGAATCGGTAACGATCGTGCAGCCAATGGCGCCAGAACCGATGGCTATGGTAATGATCTCCGGGCTGACGTTCGGGTAGAGCGGCAGCATCGGCGCGACGATAGCCGTCGCCCCCATCATCGCCACCGTGGCGGAGCCGACGGCGGCATGCAGCACCAGCGCCACCAGCCAGGCGAGCAGGATTGGGTGCATGTGCAGGTTCGAGAGAATATGCGCCAGCGAGTCCGCCAGCCCGCTGGTTTTCAGGATGGCGTTGAACGCACCGCCCGCACCGATAATCAGCAAAATATTGGCGATAGAGCCAAACCCATGCTCCGTATGGGTCAGCATGGCACCCATGCCCATATGCTGGCGGATCCCCAGCAGGTAGTAGGCAACAAACACGGCGATAAACATCGCGGTTATCGGGTTGCCGATAAATTCCAGCAGGGTATACAGCGTGCTTTCTTTCGCCATATTCAGCTCGGCGACGGTCTTCACCAGCATCAGGGCAATCGGCAGCAGCACGGTGAACAGCGTGGCGCCCAGCGACGGCAGGGTATGCTCTTCCCGCACCTTCAGGTCTGAAAATTCCGCCGGAACCGGTTTATATGGCAGACGGTTGCCGAGCAGCTTCAGGAACAGCGGGCCACCGACCAGAGACGCCATCAGGCCCACCAGCAAACCGTAGACAATCACCGTTCCGACGTCCGCACCTAGTTTGTTGGTGACGAACAGCGCAGCCGGATGCGGCGGCACCACGCAGTGCACCGCCATCAGCGCGGTACAGAGTGGAATGGCAAGCTTAAGCAGGGAGGTATTGGTCTTTTTGGCGATGGAAAATGCCAGCGGGATCAGCAGAACCACGCCCACTTCCACGAACAGCGTAATGCCGCAGATCAGGCCTACCAGCACCATAATCACGTCTGCTGACAGCCAGCGGCAGCGCTGTAAGGTCATCCCGATGCGTTCTGCCGCGCCGGAAACCTCCATCATCTTGCCCAGAATGGTACCAAGACCAATCACCGCCGCCAGGAAGCCCAGCGTACCGCCAATACCGCTCTCAATGGCGTTTACCATATCCAGCGGGCTCATCCCCATCATTGCGCCGACGAAAAAGCTCGCCAGCAGCAGCGCGAGGAACGGGTGAAACTTCAGTTTTACGATGGTTAAAACAATCAACACAATGCTGATAAGCAGCGTTGTCACAACCCAGACCGGCGATCCCATATCTCACCTCACCCCTATGTCATTTGCGGGTATTGGACGAAAAAACGGCGTGGGCTGACAAACGATATAAATTGGCGTTCAGGTGAGCCAGATTGAACCAACTGAGTGACTGAACTCTAAAAAGTGCAGAAATTTCGCCGTTGGTTCACATAAATTCACCCTCGCACGGTATGCTGAGGGCAGAAATAACGTGTGAGAATTGTGATGACCGATGCGAATGACGCCAGAAACCGGCTGTTAAACGGCTGGCAGCTGTCGAAAATGTACACCTTTGAAGTGGCCGCCCGGCATGAGTCCTTCGCCCTGGCGGCGGCGGAACTCTCGCTCAGTCCCAGCGCGGTGAGCCACCGCATCAACCTGCTGGAAGAGGAGCTGGGCATTCAGCTGTTTGTCCGCTCGCACCGTAAAGTGGAGCTGACGCAGGAGGGAAAACGGGTTTACTGGACCCTTAAATCGTCCCTCGACACCCTGAATCAGGAAATTCTGGACATCAAAAATCAGGCGCTATCCGGTACGCTGACGGTCTACTCCCGCCCGTCAATCGCCCAGTGCTGGCTGGTGCCCATGCTGGGGGATTTTACCCGCCGCTACCCGTCGATATCCCTCACCATCCTGACCGGCAATGATTACGTGAACATGCAGCGAACCGGTATTGATCTGGCGCTCTATTTCGACGATACGCCATCAAACCACCTGTCTCATCACTTTCTGATGGATGAAGCGATTTTGCCCGTCTGTTCGCCGGCGTATGCCCGCGAGCATGAGCTGCTGAAAAATCCCCATACTCTCAGCCATTGTACGTTACTGCACGACCGTCAGGCCTGGAGCAATGATTCCGGCACGGATGAGTGGCTGAGCTGGGCGCAGCATTTCGCGGTGACGATGCCGCCATCATCGGGTATTGGTTTCGATCGCTCGGACCTGGCCATTATCGCGGCCATGAATGACGTGGGGGTGGCGATGGGGAGAAAGCGGCTGGTGCAAAAGCGGCTTGAGCGGGGTGAGCTGATTGCACCGTTTGGCGAAAAGACCCTCAAATGCCATCAGCATTACTACGTCTCAACGCTACCTGGCCGTCAGTGGCCGAAAATTGATGCCTTTATCGGCTGGCTGAGAGTGCGGGTAAGCTGAAGAATTATTACGCTTTGACGCTACACCAAATGTGAAAAAGCGTGCTAAATACAGGTAATGCTTTCGATTTATCCAGGGTAAACCGTGTTAAAGCCTCTCATTGCTACCGCGTTAATGATCTCTTCCGGCTGGGCCATTGCCGCTGAGCCGCCGCTGACAGCTGCCCGTTATGCGCAACAGCTGGGCGTCGGGATGGATGTGGACTGGGCGCGCACCGAGCGCGGTATTCGCGAGTTTGACCCGCTGGTGGTCCGCGATTTTCGGGCTAAAGGCATTACCCACGTGCGCATCCGCGTCGCGGATGAACCGACAGAGGCACGGCTGATCCACCTGCGTAAGCTGGTAGAAGCCTGCGAACAGTATGGCGTGATCCCGATCATCGCCTATCAGGCTGATGAGTATAAAAACGACCCGAAAGCTGACAACGAGAAAGAGGCGATCAACTGGTGGATTGCTGTGGCGCACTATTTCGGTCAGAGCTTCCCGCTGCTGGGGTTTGACCTTATTTATGAGCCGGCTGACAAGCTTAATCACAATCTGGCGTCGTTAAACCACGTCTATGAAAAAAGCATCAAAGCGATCCACGACATCGACCCGCAGCGCATGATCTTCATCGCACCGCGCCTGCGCGCCGCGCCGGAGGATTTAACCAGCCTGAAGCTGCCTGCCCATAGCCAGAACTACCTGCTGGCAGAATGGCATATTTTCCCATGGGGACCGCTGAAAAATAACGGTAAATACCCGTGGACGTCCGGCACGGCGGCGGAGAAAGCGGCTATTCACAGTCGCATTACGACGGCGCTGCGCTGGCAGCAAAAAACCGGACACGTCAGCTGGGTGGGGGGCTGGGGCGTTGGGGAGTCAAACCGCTTTACACCGACCGCCTCGCAAATGGCCTTCGCTACCTTTATGGCCTGTGAGCTGCAAAAGGCGAAAATTCCGTACGCGATCAACGCGGATTTCCAGTTTTACGACGGGGAAGAGGGCGCCTGGCGGCCTGCGCCAGAGCCGTTGTTACAGGCCATGATCGCCCCTGTCTGTGAAAAGCCCGGCGAGAAGCCGGGCCATCATGCAGTTAAACCGGCTGCTCGTGATGCGGAACACGTGACGCCAGCGGCAGCCAGCACAGTAAAATCAGCAGCCCCATCAGCGTCATCAGCAGGCCCAAACTAGACTGCCCGGTCTGCGGCATCATCGCCGAGAGCCAGGCCAGCGCGCCGGAACCGATATTCTGCAAACCACCTACCAGCGCGCCCGCCGTACCTGCGAGGAACGGGAACGGCTCCATCGCGCCGCTGGTGGCAAGCGGGAACAGCATGCCCGCACCGAAGAAAAACAGTGCCGCCGGGATCAGCAGCGTCCAGACGGTCATCACACCGAACAGCCCCGGGATCCACATCATCAGGCCTGCCAGCAGGCAGCTGATCACCGACTGCCACATCAGCGTTGAGAAACGCTTGTTCTGACGTCCGGCGAACCATGCCCCGAAGAATGCCGCCGGTATCGGCAGAATAAACAGAATACTGACCACCATACTGCTCAGGCCAAGACCTGCGCCCAGCAGCACGCCGGAGCAGGCTTCAAACACCGCAATGCCCGCCAGACCGCCGATCAGCATCAGCAGGTAACAGGTAAACGACCCGTTGCCGAACAGCGTTTTATAGCTGGCGATGAGCTTGGTGCGCGGTGCGTCCTGAGGGCGGGTTTCCGGCATCCAGCGCGCCATGCTGAAGGTGACAATCACACAGAGCACCAGCAGGAAGGCGTAGCAGGCGCGCCAGGACCACATGGTGTCCAGCAGGCCGCCGATCAGCGGCGCCAGCAGCGGGCTGACCAGAATACCCATATTTAACAGGCTGTTGGCATGGCGGAGCTGGGTGCCCTGATACATGTCACGCGGTAAGGTTCGCGCCATCACCCCACCGACGCCGGTACCAACACCCTGCAGGGCGCTAGCGGCAATCAATACGGTCAGGCTGTGGGTGGTGATGGCAATCACCGTCGCGACCATGAAGATGCACATGCCTGTCAGAATGACCGGGCGGCGGCCGATACGGTCTGAGAGCGGCCCGTAGAATAACTGCGACACGCCATAGGTCAGCAGGTAGGCCGCCATCACGCTTTGTACTGCGCCCTCGCGGACGTTGAGTTCCTTTGCCATGTCGGCAATCGCCGGAATGTAGATGGTTTGCGCCATCTGACCGACGGCCACCAGTAACACCAGCATCAACAATAAGTTAACGTTCCTTTGTTTTTTCATGTCGCTGAATACTTTTGCCAAAAGAGAAAAATGAAGAATAAGTGACTATGCATTCCCATAAATGCGCGAGGAATCTACCACAGTGAGATGACAAATTGAGCATTACTGTGATGAATGGAGAAACAGAAAAAGGCAGGATTTGTAAACAAGATCGGCAACTAATGTTGCCAGTGATTTACGCGAGGCGCAGCAGGATCGCGCCACCCGCAATACCCAGCGCCGCGGCAATGCGCAGACCCGCAACCTTCTCTTTTAACAGCACAAACGCGATCAACGCCCCAAAGAGAATGGAGGTTTCACGCAGCGCGGCGACCACTGCCAGCGGGGCCTGCGTCATTGCCCATAGCGCCAGGCCATATGAGCCCATGGTCCCCACGCCGCCGAGCAGCCCCTTTTTCCAGTGCAGACGGAGATAGCTGGACGCTTCACGCCGACGCGCCACCATCGCCCAGCACAGCAGACAGAAGCCGTTCATAAAGAAGGTCCACAGCGTGTAGCCCAGCGCGGTGTCGGATAAACGCACACCGGTGCCATCTGCCAGAGTATACCCGGCGATAAAACAGGCGTTCAGCAGCGCCAGCCAAATCCCTTTTCGGGACTGCATGCGTCCGTTCATCGCCATGGCCAGGATCGACAGACAGATCACCCCGATGCCGGACCAGGCAAGCCACGAGAGACTATCGCCGAGCACCAGTACGCTTACCAGCGCCACCAGCAGCGGTGCGGTACCGCGCATCAGCGGATAGGTCTGGCTCATATCCGAGACCTGATAGGTCTTCGCGACCAGAACCGTATACACCACCTGTAAGGCGCAGGAAACGATCAGGAACGGCCAGCTGGCGGCGGAGGGCTGAGGAGAGAAAGGCAGTAATACCAGAGCGATTAGCGTGGCGGAGCCGCTGACGCTGATCGCAGAATAGAGCTTGTCCGTTCCGGCTTTAACGATGGCGTTCCAGCTGGCATGCAGCAGTGCGGCGAAGAGTAAAATGCAGAAAACGGTGATGGTCATGGCGTATCGGATGGTGAATTGTCACTCAACTGTAACATTCACAACCCGATGCTGCCAGCCGCTCAGACCGCGCAGAAAAGACGGTGCGTCACCCGCGGTTCGTCAGACACCAGCCTGAAGCCCGCCTGGTGATAGAAGCCATACGCGCTGTCCGGCGCATGGGTATTGAGAAAATCAAACCAGATGCTGGCATCGGCCATCACCACGCTTAAAAGCTGTTTGCCAATGCCCATCCCGCGGCACTTCTCACTGACGTAGAGATGGCGAATACGCCCGGCGCGTGGCTGCTGGCTGAACGGATCGCGGTTAAGCCCGCATACGCCCACCAGCCTGCCGTTAAGAAACGCCCCCAGCAGCTTTTCACCCGGCGCGTTAAAGCGGTTTTCGCCGCGTTGCCAGTTCTCTTCCAGCCTGCGCAGCATGTTGAAATTCAGTGCGATACTCTCCGCCTTCAGGGCGATGTACCCCGGCTCTTCTGGGGTAACAGGCTCAATTAACAGACGCGACATAGCATTCCCTCGTTATTAAAGAGGGGCGGTTGCCCGCCCCTCTCAGGTGCGACTTGAACCTGAATCACCGAAGGTATTTCAGGACAGCATCAAGCAGTTGCAGTACTGCAACAATGAGTTTGAGGATAAGTATCACCATATCCACTACGCTCATACGCGTCTCCTTTTGGTTAAAAGGAGCACGATGCTGGCGTACCTTTCCGCCGCCTGTTGCCAGCACCTGGATTGACGTAACACAGTGTGCTCACTTCAGGGGTTAAGGCACTGACGGCACCACCCGTTTCAGCCAGGACTTCGTTGCGCCGGTAGAACTGCGGCCCCCTCGCTCACTGCGAACACCTTCAGTATAGATAAATACTGTATGCATGAACAGTATTTTGTGGACAAAATCTGGAAGGCGATCCATACTCAAAAACGTCAAAATCCGTGCCTCAATTGCGCGTTCGTCTTCGATCGCGTATACTTTTTGCGTTGACGTAACACAGTGTGTTCTGCGGCGACCAACCGCAAAACCCTGATAAAAACCTCGCTCCGGCGGGGTTTTTTGTTTTCTGGGCAACCTGGATAAATGCCTGTTGACTTATTGGCAATGAATGTCATCATTGCCATAATGGCAACGGACGCGGCAGGCATGCAGTATGCATTTAATCTCGATGAAAGCTATTTTGGATGCGGTAACCCACTTTCCGCAGCATAAGGAAGAACTCCTCTTTCTGAGTCGCACCATAGAAAAGAGTCATTGCGCAACGCCTGCTGCGCTGAAGAAACTTTTTCCGACGCTGGATAATTTTAAGTATCTGGATAAGCATTATGTTATTGATATTGCAAACAACAATCTCAGAGTAGTGGCTCTCATCTTCTTTGAAAGCCAAAAGTTTTATGTGCGCCATGTTTTTACTCATAAGGAATATGACCGTTTTACGGAGAAACATCGCACTAAGGGGAAGAAATGATGATCGTCGCTGATGCAATGAAAGCTACGCATGCCCTTGTTGCGGCCGTTCCTTTACTGGGTGAACAGCCGAGCGAGAAAGATTATAAGGATGCGCTTGAACTGGTTGAGTATCTGCTCATGAACGAGCCCAATAGCCCCTTGCTGGATATTGTGTGCTCCAGAATCAGCCGTTTCGAAGCCAACCGGCCAGAGATCGTCGCATTACGCAAGGAGATGGAGTCCGTTCCTGTCGGCATCGCGGTTTTAAGAACCTTGATGGATCAATATAAACTGACAATATCAGATTTTCAGGACGAAATTGGCAGTAAATCAATGGTTTCACGGGTTTTGAATGGCCAGAGACAACTTACTCTGAACCATATTAAAAAGCTGTCGGCCAGATTTGGGGTATCACCTGCGCTGTTTATTGAGTAAACGAAACGTGATCCCTGACGCATTTTTGCGCAGATGAAAATATTTCCATTGTCACGCTGAAAAACCTGTGTTTGTATAAATCCACTCAATGATTCCAAACACAGGTCCCCAATGACTGCATCCATGAACACCGCGACCCTACTAAAAACTGCGCAACCAGCCGCAGTGGTCGTCGTGCGTGTGGTGGTGGTCGTCGGCAATGCGCCGTAGGGACTGGATCAACACACGAATCCAAAACCCCGCCGGCGCAAACCGGGCGGGGTTTTTCGTTTAGGACCCTCCCCGGAACGTCGGCCCAGAAGAAAAGGACTGGAGCATGGCAAGTTCGGGCACAACATCCACCAGGACGCGTTTTACTGGCGCGCAGTTAATCGTTCACTTACTGGAACGGCAGGGCATTACCACGGTTGCGGGCATCCCGGGCGGCACGGTGCTGCCGCTGTATGACGCGTTAAGCCAAAGCACGCAGATCCGCCACGTGCTGGCGCGCCACGAGCAGGGCGCAGGCTTTATCGCTCAGGGGATGGCGCGGACCCAGGGCAAACCGGCAGTCTGTATGGCCTGCAGCGGCCCGGGGGCGACTAACCTGGTGACCGCCATCGCCGACGCACGTCTCGACTCCATTCCGCTGATCTGCATCACCGGCCAGGTGCCGTCTTCGATGATCGGTACCGATGCGTTCCAGGAAGTGGACACCTACGGCATCTCTATCCCCATCACCAAACATAACTATTTAGTTCGCGACATCACCGAGCTTCCTCAGGTTATCAGCGATGCGTTCCGCATTGCGCAGTCCGGCCGCCCGGGCCCGGTGTGGATAGACATTCCTAAGGATGTCCAGACCGCAGAGATTGAGATCGACGTTCTGCCGGAACCGGGCGAGCGTGCCCCCGCGCCGGAATTTAGCGCTGAGAGCGTGCGCGACGCCGCCGCCATGATCAATGCCGCCAAACGTCCGGTGCTGTATCTGGGTGGCGGGGCAATCAACGCCGCGGATGAAATCCGTCAGTTCGCTGAAAAAGCCAACCTGCCCACCACCATGACCCTGATGGCGCTCGGCATGCTGCCAAAAGCGCACCCGCTGTCCCTGGGCATGCTGGGGATGCACGGCGCACGCAGCACCAACTACATCCTGCAGGAGGCGGATTTACTGATTGTTATGGGCGCGCGTTTTGATGACCGGGCGATTGGCAAAACCGAGGAGTTCTGTCCGAATGCCAAAATTATCCACGTGGATATCGACCGCGCTGAGCTGGGCAAAATCAAACAGCCGCACGTGGCGATTCAGGGGGATGTGGCGGAAGTACTGACGCAGCTGATCCCGCAGACGGACGCAACCGACCGCGCCGACTGGCGTCAGCTGGTGGCCGATTTGCAGCGCGAGTTCCCGGGTGCCATCCCAACCGAAGGCGACCCGCTGAGCCACTACGGGCTGATTAACGCCGTGGCCGCCTGCGTGGACGACAGCGCAATTATTACCACCGACGTTGGCCAGCATCAGATGTGGACCGCGCAGGCTTACCCGCTGAACCGTCCGCGCCAGTGGCTGACCTCCGGCGGCCTGGGGACCATGGGCTTCGGCCTGCCGGCGGCAGTCGGGGCGGCGCTGGCAAATCCGGACCGCAAAGTCATCTGCTTCTCCGGTGACGGCAGCCTGATGATGAACATTCAGGAGATGGCCACCGCCGCCGAAAACCAGTTAGACGTGAAAATTATCCTGATGAACAACGAGGCGCTGGGGCTGGTACACCAGCAGCAGAGTCTGTTCTACAAGCAGGGCGTGTTTGCCGCGACCTATCCGGGGATGATTAACTTTATGCAGATTGCCGCCGGTTTTGGCCTGCACACCTGCGATCTGAACGCCGAAGAAGATGCCCACGCAGCGCTGCAGGAGGCGATTTCGCGTCCGGGCCCGGCGCTGATCCACGTGCGTATCGACCCTGAACAAAAAGTGTATCCGATGGTGCCGCCAGGGGCGGCAAATACTGAGATGGTGGGGGAATAAGCCATGCAGAAACAACATGAAAACGTCATTCTGGAACTCACCGTCCGCAACCACCCTGGCGTCATGACCCACGTCTGCGGGCTGTTTGCCCGCCGGGCGTTTAACGTGGAAGGCATTCTTTGTCTGCCCATTCAGGGCAGCGAGCACAGCCGCATCTGGCTACTGGTTAATGACGACCAGCGTCTGGAGCAGATGATGGCGCAGATCGACAAGCTGGAAGACGTCACCAAAGTGGCGCGCAACCAGTCCGATCCCACCATGTTTAACAAAATTGCGGTGTTTTTCGAATAGATCGCTTAAGGTAAGCGTCTTTCGCTCTTGTAGGCCGGATAAGCGCAGCGCCATCCGGCTTTTCAGACCGCAGGAATAGACATGACCACCATCGCTCTCATCGACGACCACCTTATCGTCCGCTCCGGATTTGCCCAGCTTTTAAACCTCGAACCGGATTTTCAGGTCGTGGCCGAGTTTGGCTCCGGTCGTGAAGCGCTGGCGGGCCTGCCGGGGCGCGGGGTGCAGGTGTGTATCTGCGATATCTCGATGCCGGATCTCTCGGGTCTTGAGCTGTTAAGCCAGCTGCCGAAAGGGATGGCGACGATCATGCTTTCGGTCCACGACAGCCCGGCGCTGGTGGAGCAGGCCCTTAACGCGGGGGCGCGCGGATTCCTCTCTAAACGCTGCAGCCCGGACGAGCTGATTGCCGCCGTGCGCACCGTCTCCACAGGCGGCTGCTATCTGACGCCGGATATCGCCATCAAGCTGGCGGCCGGGCGTCAGGATCCGCTTACCCGGCGCGAACGTCAGGTGGCTGAGAAGCTTGCCCAGGGCATGTCGGTGAAAGCGATTGCCGCCGAGCTGGATCTGTCGCCGAAAACCGTTCACGTTCATCGCGCCAACCTGATGGAAAAACTCAACGTCAGCAACGACGTTGAGCTGGCCCGCCGCATGTTCGACAGCTGGCAATGAGTCCCGTCTTTTCGCGGCTGATCGCCGTCGTTGCCAGCTTCTTTATCTTCTCCGCCGCCTGGTTCTGCCTGTGGAGCATCAGCCTGCATCTGGTGGAACGCCCGGAGCTGGCGGTACTGCTCTTTCCCTTTGGCCTGCGTCTGGGGCTGATGCTGCAATGCCCGCGCGGCTACTGGCCTGTTCTGCTGGGCGCAGAGTGGCTGATGCTGGTCTGGCTGGCGCAGGAAGTCTCCCTCGCGCATCTGCCCTTATTGATGACCGGAAGCCTGCTCACGCTCCTCCCGGTTGCGCTTATCTCCCGCTATCGCCACCAGCGCGACTGGCGCACCCTGCTGCGCCAGGGGGCGGCGCTGATTGCCGCCGCGCTGCTGCAGTCCCTGCCGTGGGCGGGTGATAAGGAGATGCTTAACGCGCTGCTGCTGACCCTGACCGGTGGCCTGACCCTTGCTCCGACCTGCCTCGTCATCTGGCACTACCTCACCAGCACCGTCTGGCAACCGCTTGGCCCGGCGCTGGTTTCGCAACCGGTGAACTGGCGCGCCCGGCATCTCATCTGGTATCTGCTGCTGTTTGTGGTGAGCCTGTGGCTGCAGCTTGGCCTGCCCGCCGAACTTTCACGCTTTACGCCTTTTTGCCTGGCGCTGCCGATCATCGCCCTGGCCTGGCACTACGGCTGGCAGGGGGCATTGATCGCGACCCTGATGAACGCCATCGCCCTGATTGCCAGCCAGACCTGGCACGATCATCCCGTGGATCTGCTGCTTTCCCTGCTGGCCCAGAGCCTGACCGGATTGCTGCTGGGGGCGGGCATTCAGCGTCTGCGCGAGCTGAACCAGTCCCTGCAGACCGAGCTGGCGCGCAACCGGCGTCTGGCGGAGCGCCTGCTGGAGACGGAAGAGAGCGTGCGGCAGGAGGTTGCCCGCGAGCTGCACGATGATATCGGCCAGACCATCACCGCCATCCGCACCCAGGCGGGCATTGTCCAGCGTCTGGCGGCGGAAAACGCAGGCGTGAAGCAGGGCGGGGCGCATATCGAACAGCTCTCTCTTGGCGTGTACGACTCGGTGCGACGTCTGCTGGGCAGGCTGCGTCCGCGCCAGCTCGACGATCTCTCGCTGGAGCAGGCGGTACGTTCTCTGATGCGTGAGATGGAGCTGGAAAGCCGCGGCATTGTTAGCCATCTCGACTGGCGCATCAATGAAGCCACCCTGAGCGAAGGCCAGCGCGTGACGCTGTTCCGCGTCTGTCAGGAAGGGCTGAACAATATTGTCAAACACGCCAACGCCAGCGCGGTGACGCTGCAGGGCTGGCAGCAGGATGAGAACATCAGGCTGGTGATTGAAGACGACGGCTGCGGCCTGCCACCGGGCTCCGGGCAGCAGGGCTTTGGCCTGGCGGGCATGCGGGAGCGCGTGAAGGCGCTGGGCGGCACGCTGAACATCTCCTGTACCCACGGGACGCGCGTCAGCGTCAGCCTGCCGCTAAGGAGCCACCATGTTTAAAACCCCGGCTAACGCCGCGCCGATAGGTAACAAAGCGGAAATCGACGCCCGCTACCGCTACTGGCGTCGCCATATCCTGATCACCATCTGGCTCGGCTACGCGCTGTTCTACTTCACCCGCAAAAGCTTCAACGCCGCCGCGCCGGAGATCCTCGCCAGCGGCGTAATGACCCGCACCGATATCGGCCTGCTGGCGACGCTGTTTTACATCACCTACGGCCTGTCGAAGTTCTTCTCCGGCATCGTCAGCGACCGCTCCAACGCCCGCTACTTTATGGGCGTTGGGCTGATTGCCACCGGCGTAGTGAATATCCTGTTTGGCTTCTCCACCTCGCTGTGGGCCTTTGCCCTGCTGTGGGCGCTGAACGCCTTTTTCCAGGGCTGGGGCGCGCCGGTCTGCGCCCGTCTGCTCACCGCCTGGTACTCGCGAAACGAGCGCGGCGGCTGGTGGGCCGTCTGGAACACCGCGCATAACGTCGGCGGGGCGCTGATCCCGATAGTGGTCGGTGCGGCGGCGCTACACTACGGCTGGCGCGCGGGGATGATGATTGCCGGCGGTCTGGCGATTGTCGCCGGGCTGTTCCTCTGCTGGCGGCTGCGTGACAGGCCGCAAACCGTCGGCCTGCCCGCGGTGGGCGACTGGCGGCACGACGAGATGGAAATGGCGCAACAGCAGGAGGGGGCGGGGCTGACGCGCAAAGAGATCCTCACCAAATACGTCTTGTTAAACCCCTATATCTGGCTGCTCTCGCTCTGCTACGTGCTGGTATACGTGGTGCGTGCAGCCATCAACGACTGGGGCAATCTGTACATGTCCGAGACGCTCGGCGTGGACCTGGTCACTGCCAACTCCGCGGTGACGATGTTCGAACTGGGCGGGTTTATCGGCGCGCTGGTGGCGGGCTGGGGCTCGGATAAGCTCTTCAACGGCAACCGCGGCCCGATGAACCTGATTTTCGCGGCCGGGATATTACTCTCCGTCGGCTCGCTGTGGCTGATGCCGTTCGCCAGCTACGTGATGCAGGCGGCGTGCTTCTTCACCACCGGTTTCTTCGTCTTCGGCCCGCAGATGCTGATCGGCATGGCGGCGGCTGAGTGTTCGCACAAAGAGGCGGCGGGTGCGGCGACGGGCTTTGTCGGGCTGTTTGCCTACCTCGGCGCGTCGCTCTCCGGCTGGCCGCTGGCGCGGGTGATCGACGTCTGGCACTGGAGCGGTTTCTTCGCGGTGATCGCTATCGCGGCAGGGATCTCTGCGCTGCTGCTACTGCCGTTTTTGCACGCGCAGGCTCCGCGTGAGGCGAGCGAAGCGTGATGCGCCTCACTTTTTCGCCCCGAGTGGCGAAAAACTAAGAAATTTTCCCGGTTTTACCTGGACGCTGTCTCAGGCGTCTCTCCGGGCTGATTTTTACAATGCCTGCCATTCGCAGGTAAAAATCAGCTCAGGAGCAAACCATGCTGGCCTTCCTCAATCAGGTGCGCAAGCCGACCCTGGATCTGCCGCTCGACGTGCGGCGCAAGATGTGGTTCAAACCGTTCATGCAGTCCTATCTGGTGGTCTTTATCGGCTACCTGACCATGTACCTGATCCGCAAAAACTTTAACATCGCGCAGAACGACATGATCTCGACCTACGGGCTGAGCATGACGCAACTGGGGATGATCGGTCTGGGCTTCTCCATCACCTACGGCGTGGGGAAAACCGTTGTCTCCTACTACGCCGACGGCAAAAACACCAAGCAGTTCCTGCCGTTTATGCTGATCCTCTCCGCTATCTGTATGCTCGGCTTCAGCGCCAGCATGGGCGCGGGCTCCGTTAGCCTGTTCCTGATGATCGCCTTCTACGCCCTGAGCGGTTTCTTCCAGAGCACCGGCGGGTCGTGCAGCTACTCCACCATCACCAAATGGACCCCGCGCCGCAAGCGTGGCTCGTACCTCGGCATGTGGAACATCTCCCACAACCTCGGCGGGGCAGGTGCGGCTGGCGTGGCGCTGTTCGGTGCAAACTACCTGTTCGACGGCCACGTGATCGGCATGTTTATCTTCCCGTCGATTATCGCCCTGATTGTCGGCTTTATCGGCCTGCGCTTCGGCAGTGACTCACCGGAATCTTACGGCCTTGGCAAAGCCGAAGAGCTGTTCGGCGAGGAGATCAGCGAAGAGGACAAAGAGACCGAAGAAAACGAGATGACCAAATGGCAGATCTTTGTTGAGTACGTGCTGAAAAACAAAGTGATCTGGCTGCTCTGCTTCTCGAATATCTTCCTGTACGTGGTGCGCATCGGTATCGACCAGTGGTCTACCGTGTATGCCTTCCAGGAGCTGAAGCTTTCTAAAGAGGTGGCGATTCAGGGCTTCACCCTGTTTGAAGTGGGCGCGCTGGTCGGCACGCTGCTCTGGGGCTGGCTCTCGGATCTCGCCAACGGTCGTCGTGCACTGGTGGCCTGCATCGCGCTGGCGCTGATTATTGCTACCCTGGGCGTTTACCAGCATGCCAGCAATCAGTACGTTTACCTGGCGTCCCTGTTCGCGCTCGGCTTCCTGGTATTTGGTCCCCAGTTGCTGATCGGCGTGGCGGCAGTCGGCTTCGTTCCGAAAAAAGCGATCGGCGCCGCCGACGGGATTAAAGGCACTTTCGCCTACCTGATCGGCGATAGCTTCGCCAAGCTGGGTCTGGGAATGATCGCCGACGGCACGCCAATTTTCGGCCTCACCGGCTGGGCGGGCACCTTTGCCGCGCTGGATGCGGCAGCCATCGGCTGTATCGTCCTGATGGCGATGGTTGCGGTGCTGGAAGAACGTAAAATTCGCCGGGAAAATCGCGCGCAGAAATTAAAAATAGCCTGAGTGTGCAGGTAACTTCTTTGCCCGGTGTGTGATGCCGGGCTTTTTTATATTAACATCCCCAGCGTTAATGCCTTATACCCCCTTCTGCAAGGTCTTTTCCGTTCACTATTATGGCACCGCCCGCTGTTGACGCCCTGCGTTTCCCGCTATGATGAGCGGCTATTCAAAGGAGAACGCATGGTCTGGATAATGCTGGCAACGCTTGCCGTGGTGTTTGTGGTTGGGTTTCGTGTCCTGACCTCGGACTCCCGCCGCGCCATCAAACGCTTGAGCGAACGGCTGGGGATCACCCCGATGCCGGTAGAATCGATGATCGATCAGTTCGGTAAAACGCCCGGCAATGAGTTTATCCGCTACCTTGAACGTCCTGACGAGGCGCATCTGCAAAACGCGGCACAGGTGCTGCTGATCTGGCAGGTCTGCATCGTCGACGGCAGCGAAGAGAATCTGCATACCTGGCACCGCATGCTGCGTAAAGCCCGCCTGGCGGCGCCAATCACCGATGCGCAAATCCGCCTGACGCTCGGCTTTATGCGCGAAATGGAGCCCGATCCGCAGGAGCTGAATGCCTTCCAGCTACGCTATAACCAGCTCTTCCTGCCGGAGGAGGGGGTGTTTTACCTGCACTGATCCCCTGTCAAAACGTCAAAAGTTGTCTAAACGTTAAATTCATCACACTTTTGATGATAAACTGCGCGACTTTTCCGCACGTTTTTATCTTCAGGTGACGCCATGACAGAACATATCCAGCCCTCGACCAAACCGCAGACCAAAGAGGTTACTCGCCCCAACTGGTCGGCGGTTTTTTCCGTGGCGTTCTGCGTCGCCTGCCTGATTACCGTTGAGTTTCTGCCGGTTAGCCTGCTGACGCCGATGGCGCAGGACCTGGGCATTTCTGAAGGCGTGGCGGGGCAGTCCGTTACCGTCACCGCGTTTGTGGCAATGTTCGCCAGCCTGTTTATCACCCAGGTAATTGGCGCGATTGACCGCCGTAAAGTGGTCATTCTGTTCAGCGTCCTGCTGACACTCTCCTGCCTGCTGGTTTCCTTCGCGGAAAGCTTCACCCTGCTGCTGCTGGGGCGCGCCTGTCTTGGCCTGGGGCTTGGCGGTTTCTGGGCGATGTCTGCCTCGCTCACCATGCGTCTGGTGCCGGCGCGTACGGTGCCGAAGGCCTTGTCCGTTATCTTTGGCGCGGTCTCCATCGCGCTGGTGATCGCTGCGCCGCTGGGCAGTTTTCTCGGCGGGATTATCGGCTGGCGTAATGTCTTTAACGCGGCGGCGGTAATGGGGCTGCTCTGCATCATTTGGGTGTGGAAAGCGCTGCCGTCGCTGCCGGGCGAAGCGGCGCACCATAAGCAGAACATGTTCGCGCTGCTGAAGCGCCCTGGCGTGCTGGCGGGGATGACCGCCATCTTTATGGCTTTTGCCGGGCAGTTTGCCTTCTTCACCTATATCCGCCCGGTGTTTATGACCATGGCGGGTTTTGACGTCGACGGCCTGACGCTGGTGCTGCTGAGCTTCGGTATCGCCAGCTTTGTCGGCACCTCGCTGTCGTCCCAGTTCCTGAAACGCTCCCTGAAAGTGGCGCTGGCGGGTGCCCCGCTGGTGCTGGCTGTCAGTGCTGCGGTGCTGATTCTGTGGGGGAGCGACAAATGGGTCGCCTCGGCGATTGCGATTATCTGGGGCTTTGCCTTTGCGCTGGTGCCGGTGGGCTGGTCGACGTGGATCACCCGCTCGCTGGCCGATCAGGCGGAGAAAGCCGGGTCGATTCAGGTGGCGGTGATCCAGCTGGCGAACACCTGCGGTGCGGCGGTGGGCGGCGTGGCGCTCGACCATCTGGGGCTGACGTCACCCCTGGTGATTTCCGGCACGCTGATGCTGCTGACGGCGCTGCTGGTGGCGGGGAAGGTAAAGACACGTTGATTGATAAATAATCACCTTGCCGATATACTTGTACCGTAACTTGTACAGGAGGAAGTATGCAGGTTGTGACGTTTACCGAAGCACGAAGCCGGCTCAAAGATGTGTTGGACGACGTGAATGACAACGTGGAGACAACCATCATCAGCCGTCGTAACGGGGGTGATGCGGTAGTGATGTCTCTGCAGCACTACAACTCAATGATGGAAACCATCCATCTGATGAGTTCGCCTGCCAACGCCAGCCGACTGATGGAGTCAATCGAACAGGCAAACACGGGAAAAACCACGCAGAGGGATCTGATAGATGACCAGGCTACTGATTTGGACCGATAACGGCTGGGACGATTACCTGTGGTGGCAGGAGCAGGACAAGAAGACGCTTCGCAGAATCAATAAACTGATTGAGGATGCAAAGCGCCAGCCCTTCGATGGCCTGGGTAAGCCGGAACCCCTTAAAGGCAACCTTTCCGGATACTGGTCCCGGCGGATCAACGACACTGACCGTCTGGTTTACGGGGTGTCGGATAGCGCTCTCACCATTCTGATGTGTCGCTATCACTATTACGCATAAGTCACGCCGATGTCTGAACCCGTCTTCTCGAATCCATCGAAATCAACACCACCGACGACACAATCAGCAGCGTCCCCAGCCAGTCGGGCAGGGTGAACGCCACGCCCAGCAGCATCACCGACAGTAACGCGCTACTCAGCGGCTCGGCGCAGCTCAGAATGCTCGCCTTCGGCCCGCCGATCATCTGCGCGCCTTTCAGATACAGGCTGAACGTCAGCGCCGTGCCGATCACCACCAGGTAGAAAAACGCCAGCAGCAGGCTGCTGTCGATCACAAACGTGGTGCCGCGTCCGGCATAAAACGGCGTCAGCATTAACCCTGCAATCAACATACTCCAGCCGACAATCGGCAGCGTGCCGTAGCGGGCAATCAGCGTTGACGGGTAGGTGGTGTAAAACGCGGCGGCAAAGGCCGAGGCAATGCCAAAGAACAGCGCTGCAGGGGAGATGGAGAGCGAAGTGGGGTCGCCGTGGGTCACCAGCAGGAACGTGCCGACAAGCGAGGTCACTATCGCGGACAGGACAAACACGCCGGGGCGCTTTTTGCTTGCCAGCGCGAACCACGCGACGATAATCGTCGGCGACAGAAATTGCAGCACGGTGGCCGTAGCGGCGTTGGATTTTTCAATCGTCAGCAGGAAGGTGAGCTGTACGGTAAGGGCGCCAGCCAGCGAGAAAAACAGCAGACTGAGGGCGTCTTTGCGATGTTTGATGACCGAGAAAATCTTGTCGCCGTGAACGAAGGAGAGGGTCAGCAGGATCACGCCGGTAAACAGCAGGCGAATCATCGTCAGGTAAGGCGAAGAGATCTGGCTTTTCTCCATGATGTACTGCGCGCACACCCCTGAACTGCCCCATAAAACGGCGGCAATCAGGACGTTTAACATCCCTTTACGTGTGGAACCCATGTTCTCCCCTGCTATGTTGTCGTTAATTCGGTCAACAGCATAGCATGATGGGATGCGGCTTGGTGCCCTCACCCCGGCCCTCTCCCACGGGGAGAGGGAGCAAACACTAAAAACGGCAACTATCGTTGCCGTTTTGCTTCTACCTTGCTTAGAACCACGCCTCCCACATTGCGCCGACGTTGAAGTCGTCAAGCGTCTCGTCTTTGGTGCCGTTCACGCGGGCGGTGCGTTCGTTATCCACTTTGCCGCCGGTTACGTAGAAGCGCAGCATCGGACGGAACTCCGGCCCCATGGCGATCGACATGTTCTGGGAGAGGGTCAGCTTCCAGCCCTTGTTATCGCCGCCGTTGTCGTAATCCACATGCTGCCAGCCCGCTTCCAGCCAGGTGGAGTGGACGTCGTTCCACCAGTGCATCGGACGCACAATGGCGTTGTAGTTCTTACGGTTGTCCGTTTTATCACGGCTGTTGTCGTAGTCGTGGAAGGCGAGGATATACTCCACCTGGGTCTGCGGAGTGAATTTGTGCAGCCCTTCGAAGCTGGCGTAAACCGTGGTCAGATCCTCGGTTTTGTTGAACACGCTGTTGTCTGCGTTATCGGAGTAACGGGCGATCACCTTGTTCACGCCGCTGTCGTTGGTGTGGCTCAGCACCACGCCGCCCTGCCAGGCGTTCAGCCGTTCGTCGCTTTCCACGGCTTTTGAGTCAAAGCCGTAGTTAGCGTACAGCTCCAGATCCAGCGGACCGACCTTCATGCCGTGGATTTTTGAGGTTGCCGCATAGTTGCCTTTGTCGCCCGTGCCGGAACCGCCGGTACAGGTGATGCGCGACGGGTTCGCTTCATCTTCCAGTACTTCCGGGCTACAGGATTCCACCGCCGCCACGGCGGCCACGTCGAACTGCACGCCGCCGATGTCGAAGTTCTTCACCCCGGCGCCCTGGCCGTCGTGGTTCATCCAGAAGTAATCGTTGATGCCCTGCTGCGGACGCTGGTGGAAGTCACGACCGGCCCAGAAATAGGCGTTCGGGTTGGAGGCCATAATGTTGGTTACACCGGCGAAGGCTTTTTTCAGGTTAACTTCATCGCCCCAGTGGTCGATCATCACGTTGATGTCCCAGATGGCGCCGTTGTCACCCTTGAAGGCTTTGGAGAGCTGGAATTCGCCGCCGTTGCCTTCGTTACCCAGACGACCAATGGCAGATGCCCCGTTATAGGAGCCGTCTACCGCCACATACTTCTGGTCAGCAGCCTGGAAGTGCGCGCCGTAGCGGGCGTAACCGGTAAATTTAATACCGAACGGAATCGCCATGTCCGGGGATTGCGCCGCGCTTTGCGGCTCGGTGACCACGTCGGCTTTTTTCGCCACGGCGGCATCCATTTTGGCCTGACGTTCGGCCAGGGCTTTATCCACCGCTTTTGCCACGATGGCGTCGATTTGCTCCTGCGTAAATTCCTGGGCGAGGACAGAAATTGGGCAAAGCGCGGCGATAACCGCCATGGTTAATGGAAGTTTTTTAATCGTATTCATGGTTATCTCAATATAGTTTAATTTTATTCAGACAATAACCATCCCGCTCCGAACTGACAGAGTATGTCGCTATCATCAGAACAAGTGGAATTCTATTTTAGGTACAGAGGTATTACATTAATTTATTTCGCCATAGATTATCTCTGATATAAATGAATTATTTCTTCCGACAATTCACGCGCTAATAGCGAATTCATTAAATGATCCTGGGCATGAACCATAATTAAGGTCATCGGCTGACGGGCTTCACCCGCATCCTGCTCAATAAGTTTGGTCTGCATCTTGTGCGCCTGTCGCGCGTAGCCATCGGCTTCACGCAGCAGGCTTTTGGCTTCGTCAATGTTGCCCTGCCGCGCAGCGTGCAGTGCTTCAAAGCACAGGCTGCGCGACTGACCCGCATTGACGATGATTTCCATAACCGCTTCTTCTAAGGCAATCATCATCTCTCTCTTTAGATATCGAAACTATTATTTAATGAGGTGGCGGCAAACCACTCTCCGCTCTTTTTAAGGGTGCGCTGCTGCGTTTCCAAATCGAGCTGGATAAATCCATAGCGATTTTTATACGCATTGCACCACGACCAGTTATCAATAAAGGTCCACATATGATAACCAAGGCAATTGCACCCTTCGCTAATACCTTTATGCAGCCAGGTTAAATGCCCGGAAATAAAATCAATGCGGTATTGATCGTTTATCTGGCCATTTTCAATAAAGCGCTGCTCATTTTCGACGCCCATACCGTTTTCAGAAATAAAACAGCGTGGATTGCCGTAATTGTCGCGCAGGTTAACCAGAATATCGTAAATACCCGGTTCGTAGATTTCCCAGCCACGGTACGGGTTCATCTTGCGGCCTGGCATCTCGTAGTTTTCAAAGAACCACTCCGGCATAAACGGTGCCTGCGGGTTCACCGCGCTGTCACGACACTTCACGCGACGCGGCTGGTAGTAGTTAATGCCGAGCAGGTCGATTTTCCCTTCCGCAATCAGGAGACTGTCTTCCGGTTTACAGGCGGGCAGTTGATTGTGGGTTTTCAGCAACGCCACCAGGTCGGCCGGATACTCCCCGCGCAGAACCGGGTCGAGGAAGCTGCGGTTAAACATCAGATCGGCCACGTGCGCCGCTTTGACGTCCGCCGGGTTTTGCGAGCGCGGATACGACGGCGTCAGGTTTAACACGATGCCGATCTCCCCGGCATAATGGCCCGCACGGTAGGCCTGAACGGCCTTCGCATGGGCCAGCACGGTGTGGTACGCCACGGTGGCCGCCCGGCGGAAATCCACCACGTTCGGGTAATGGAAGTCGTACAGATAACCGCCTTCCACCGGGACGATCGGCTCGTTGAAGGTAAACCAGTGCAGCACGCGGTCGCCAAACAGGTCGAAGCAAACCTGCGCATAGCGGGCGTAAGCCTCCACCACGTCACGGTTTTCCCAGCCGCCGATCTCCTGCATCGCCATCGGCATGTCGAAGTGGAACAGGGTGATAAACGGCGTAATGCCCTGTTTGATCAGCTCATCAATGACCTGATTATAAAATTCGACTGCCTTCGGATTCACTTCACCGATACCGTCGGGGATCAGGCGCGCCCAGCTTATGGAAGTGCGAAAGCTGTTGTGATTCAGCTGCTTTAACAGCTGAATGTCCGTTTTCCAGTGTTGATAAAACGTGGAGGTCTGCTGTGGACCCACGCCGTTGTGAAAACGGTTCGGCTCGCGGGCAAACCAGTAATCCCATGTGGTTTCACCCTCTCGTGTCCCTTCGGTCTGGAGAGCGGAGCTTGCGCTGCCCCACCAGAAATTATCGGGAAAGGTATATTTCATGACGCGTCCTCTTTGACTTAATGGCTTGCGGTCTCAGCGGCTCCGACGGTTGCCTGAGCCTTCTGCTCTTCGTTTTTCATCAACGTACGCTCGTAAGCGCGCAGGAACGGCAGGTACATCAGCGCTGACATCACCATACAAACGAGACACATCACCACCGGGCTCAGCGCCCAGTTGGCGGCCCATGAGGCGCCAATGGGCGCGGGAGTGGTCCACGGCGTGAGCGACACCACCTGTGCCAGCCAGCCCAGTCGGGTTGCCGCCCAGGCCAGGCAGGCGTTCACCAGTGGAACGCACACGAACGGAATAAACAGCATCGGGTTCATGATGATCGGCGCGCCGAACAGGATCGGCTCGTTGATGTTAAAGAAGCTTGGCACAACGCCCATTTTGCCGATAGTGCGTAAGTGCGTTACGCGGCTACGCAGCAGCAGGAAGGCCAGCGGCAGCGTAGAACCGACGCCGCCAATCAGCAGGTAGTGATCCCAGAAGCCCTGCAGGTAGACGTGCGGCAGCGCCGCGCCAGCCGCCAGCGCCGCCTGGTTGGCCGACAGGTTCGCCATCCAGAATGGGTTCATGATGCCGGTGACAATCAGCGAGCCGTGAATCCCGGCAAACCAGAAGATCTGACACAGCAGCACAGAGAGCAGAATGGCAGGCAGGGAATCAGACGCAGAGACCAGCGGCTCCAGCAGGTGCATTATCGCCTGCGGGATAATCATCCCGGTTTGCGCCTCAATAAACAGGTTCAGCGGATGCAGGGTACCGATCACCACCATCACCGGGATCAGGATCTCAAACGACCGCGCCACGCCGGTCGGGACTTCTTTCGGCAGACGAATGGTGACGTTGTTCTGCTTCAGCCACGCATAGACGCGTGTGGCGTAAATCGCGGTGATCAGCGCGGTAAAAATCCCCTGACCGGAAAGATACTGGGTGGAGATCTTACCGTCGGCATACGGCGCGGCGACCAGCAGGAAGGCCATGAAGGCCAGCAGGCCGGACATCACCGGGTCAAGGTTAAACTGGCGCCCCAGGCTTGCGCCAATTCCCACCGAGATGAAAAAGGTCATGACGCCCATACTGAGGTTAAACGGCAGCATAAGCTGCTCGCGGTAGGTCTGGGAGAAATCCAGCCAGCCTCGGGCGAAGCTGTTGGTGGTGTCCGCCGAGAACGGCGGGAAGATGAACACCAGCATAAACGAGCCGATGATCATAAACGGCAGCGCGGCGGTAAAGCCGTCGCGGATGGCAATCACATACTTTTGCTGGCCGAGCTTCGCGGCCAGCGGGGTAATTGACTGCTCAATCACCGCGACCATGGATTGATATAACGAACTCATGAGAACACCTTTTAGTGTGCCGCTTCGATGAGCGACAGAGCATAGTCCAGTACCTTATCGCCACGTTGCATGCCGTAGTCCATCATATCGATGGGCTGGACAGGAATGCCTTTGGTGGCTGCCTTGTCTGAGAGTGTCTGTAACATGTATTTCACTTGCGGTCCGAGAAGGACAACCTGGTATTGCGGAAACTGCGTATCAAATTCGGAAACGCCATACGCATCAATTTTTACCGGCAAACCTCGTTCTTTCGCGACATCGACCATTTTGCTGACCAGCAGGCTGGTGGACATCCCGGCAGAGCAGCAGAGCATAATCTTGAACATCGACAACCATCCTCAAAATGTAAATAGATATTGCGCTGATGATTGGATATCAGATGGAAACCGGTTTCCATTTATAAAAAGCAGAAGTGTGATACTCATCAAGATCCCTTACTTATGAGGCTAATTAACCCGATATACGTCACACAATTCGGCTGTTTTGACATCATTTTGAGTGGAAACGGAAAATCGGTTTCCATGGAAAACGGAAACGGATATACTCCCTTCTGGCTATAATGTGAGCCGAAGCGGTCATGGAATTTGCAGGCGCGAGGTAAGCCTGTCAGGGGAAAGAGATGTCGACAATCAATGATGTATCACGTCTTGCCGGGGTGTCTAAAGCCACGGTATCGCGAGTGTTGAGTGGGTCGCGTGGCGTAAAGGAAGCCAGCCGTCAGGCGGTTCTGAAGGCAGTGGATGAACTTAACTACCGGCCTAATGTGATTGCGCAGTCGCTGCTGAGCCAGTCGACAGGGTGCATCGGGGTGATTTGTGCCCAGGAAAACATTAACCAGACCACCGGTTATCTCTACGCGCTGGAAAAACAGCTCAGTCAGCACCAGAAACACCTGCTGCTGCGCTTCGCGCATAGCAAAGCAGAAGTGATGCATGCTCTGGAAGAGCTCTCCTGCGGGCTGTGCGATGACATCCTGGTGATTGGCGCGCGTTTCCCGCTGGACGTCGACAGGGACAACGTTATCCTGGTTGACTGTATGGAGTCTGATAATTCCAACAGTATCCAGTTCGATCATGCCTTTGCCGCCGAAACCGCCTGTAACTATCTGACCAGCCAGGGGCGACGCCAGATTGCCCTCATCCACCCGCACGGCAGCGGTTTTGCTGACCAGGTTCTGCTTGGCTACAAGCATGCGCTGGAGAAAAATTTCCTGCCCTTTAATCGCAACCTTGTGTTTATGGACGCCACTTCCTCGTCCGTTGCGCTTCAGGAGCTGCTCAATAACGCCAGCACGCTGAATTTCAACGCGTTGCTGGTCGCGGACGAGCAGGAAGCCCAGCGGGTGATCCCGCAGCTGCAGGCGTTTAATAAATCCGTGCCGGAGGACATTATGGTCTTCAGCCTGGCCGGTTCGCTGCACCTGCCGGGTATTCCGGTGATCCCGGCCATTGAATATTCAATGGATGCCATGGCGGCGCGTATCGTGAGCTGGCTGACGGAAAAAACGCAGATGCTGGGGTCGTATGTGCTGCGCGGGGATCTCATCATTCCGGACGTGCGGAAGCGTTAAACGTATGATGTAGGCCGGGTAAGCGTAGCGCCACCCGGCAAGCAGCATTCAATAATCTTCCATGCAATCCACCTGGCCAATCGCTGCCCAGTAGGCGTCCAGGTTGTCGCGCTTGACGGCGGTGATGGCATTCTTAATCAGCAGTTGATTGGCCTCAGACGACAAAATCATCTCCTGCCAGGCTTTATCGCTCTGTTTTTTCTGCGGCGTACAGGTTTTCTTCACATCCTTAAGGATCTGCTGTTTTATCTGGGCCTCTTTCGCCGGATCGTCCTTTTCCTGCGCATGGACAAACGCGGCGAACAGCAGACAAACCAGCAGGCAGACCAGGTGCGCAGCTTTCATCGAAACCCCCTTGAAGAGACGCATGCTTCCCATGAAATATATCGTTACATTCAGTGTAGCGACGCCAGCCGAAAGTATGAATTTTCTCCGTAAAGTATCTGTGCGATAGTCAAACAGCACACAAAAACAGGGAGAACGCCATGCAACTGAGCATCACCAATACGGTTACGCAGCAGGAAAAAGAAGAGTTATTCGTGGGGCTGCGTGCCTACAACGCGCAATTTTTGGATATGGCAAACTTTAGCGGCGATATTGGCGTTTACGTGCGTGACGAAAAAGGGGTCATGCTGGGCGGGTTAATCGGCGTGCGCAAAGGCGACTGGCTGAATATTGATTACCTCTGGGTAAGCGACACCGTACGAGGAACTGGTGTAGGCAGCCAGCTCATCAAAGCGGCTGAAGAGGAAGCCAGACGCAAAGGCTGCAAGCACGCGCTGGTGGATACGGCCAGCTTCCAGGCACGTCCGTTTTATGAAAAACAGGGGTATCAGCTGCAGATGTCTTTGCAGGACTATCCCTATCAGGGTATGCAGCGTCATTACCTGGCGAAAGCGCTTTAAGCCTGGTTCTGTCGTTAGGCATTCTGCTATTTATTGCGAGTCGCTTTCCGAATTTAAAGCGCGTTGCTTGTCTTCTTTTCAGGCCCAGGCGCATGCTTTGGCCTGGTCAAGAAAACCATGGAGATGGCAATGGAACGTACAGCAAAACTCTTCAAAAAGGGGCCAAATCAGGCAGTGATGCTGCCTGCTGAATTCACGTTTGATACGGAGAGCGTATATATCCGACGAGATGAGGAGGGGAATGTCGTTTTGACTGCGAGATCGGAAAAGGAGCGTCACAGAGATAACTTTTTACGTTTATTGAAGCAGACTCATGTTCCTGATTCATTTCTGAGCAAAGAGGAACGTAATCAGAGCTATACAACAAGAGATCCATTTGAAGGGCTCTAGAATATGCTGCATATGTTGGACACAAACATAGTAAGCCACCTCGTAAGGCAACATCCCGGGGTGATAAAACAATATTCTCGCACCCCAACAGAAAAAATGTGTATTTCAAGCGTGACGGAGGCCGAACTGCTTTATGGAATAGCCAAAAAGCAAAGTGACACATTACAAAAAACCATACTTGAGTTCCTTAAAACCATCACTATCTGCGACTGGGACAGTGAAGCCGCAGCAACGTACGGTGAACTCCGCGCAGAAATGGAAAAGAGAGGAAAAGTGATGGGCGATCTCGATCAGCTGATCGCTGCGCATGCTATTAGTCGGGGTACAACGATAGTGACTAACGATCATGCGTTCAGAATGGTGCAGGAGCTTGCCGTCGAGGACTGGACGACAGCGTCGTGATCTTTGATGCCAGGTGGCACGCCGCCACCCGGCGATATCCGCATATAACGTATCCTTCTTACTGATTCTTTTTCGGTTTTTATTTCACCGTCTCGTTGTCGATATAGTCACTACACCATTTATCAAAAGGAACTGTCTTGTGAAACGTCGATTAGGTGCTCTGGTTCTCGCGGGTCTGCTGCTGGCAGGATGCGATCAAAGTGGCAGCGATGCCAAACACATTAAAGTCGGCGTCATCAATGGCGCTGAACAGGACGTGGCGGAAGTCGCCAAAAAAGTGGCTAAGGAGAAATATGGCCTGGATGTGGAGCTGGTGGGCTTCAGCGGTTCGCTGCTGCCCAACGACGCCACCAACCAGGGGGAACTGGATGCCAACGTTTTCCAGCATCGCCCGTTCCTTGAAGAGGATAATAAGGCGCATAACTACAAGCTGGTGGCCGTGGCGAACACCTTTGTCTTCCCGATGGCGGGCTACTCCCGCAAAATCAAATCCGTGTCTGACCTGAAGGACGGCGCGACCATCGCCATTCCAAACGATCCGACCAACCTGGGACGCGCGCTGTTGCTGCTGCAAAAAGAGAAGCTCATTACCCTGAAGCCAGACACCGGTCTGCTGCCGACGGCGCTGGATATTACCGCCAACCCCAAACACCTGAAGATTATGGAGCTGGAAGGGGCGCAGCTGCCGCGCGTGCTGGATGACCCGAAAGTGGATGTCGCGATTATCAGCACCACCTATATTCAGCAAACCGGGCTGTCGCCGGTGCATGACAGCGTCTTTATTGAAGATAAAAACTCGCCGTACGTGAACATTGTGGTGACGCGCGAAGACAACAAAGACGCGGAGAACGTGAAGGAATTTATCCAGTCTTATCAGTCGCCTGAAGTGGCTAAAGCCGCTGAAACCATCTTTAACGGCGGGGCGGTACCGGGCTGGTAAACGATCTGACGGAAAACGGGTTGCTTAAATTGGCCCGATTCCATCGGTAATCGACCCGATGCTGGCCCCGAAGGGCGCAAACAGGCTTATGCAGCCTTACCCCAGCCTCTCCACCCTCGTCTCTCCCTCCACCATCGACAGCTGATACAGCGAAAACGATCGATGTTTCTCAATCAAATGCGCCAGCTCCGGCGAGTGGCTGGTGAGCCAGATCTGCGAGTAGCGGCTGGCCTCGGCGATTAAGCTCGCCAGCGCGGGCAGCATCTGAGGATGCAGGCTGTTTTCCGGCTCGTTCAACGCGATAAACGCCGGTGGGCGCGGGCTTAACAGCGCCACCGCCAGGCACAGGAAGCGGAGCGTACCGTCAGAGAATTCTGCGGGCTCCAGCGGTCTGCTCAGCCCTTCGCGCTGCATCATCATCCGGAACCGCCCGCCGGTGTTGTCGCTGTAAAATACGCAGCCGGGGAAGGCCTGGTCGAGAATACGCATCAGCAGCAGTTCGTCGCCAATCTCGACAATGGTCTGAAACGCCGCCGCCAGGTTGGCGCCGTTGCTGGCCAGCACCGGGGAGCGGAAACCGACCTGCGGGGCACGCATCGCCGAGCCGGAGGAGACGGAAAACTCATGGTAAAAGCGCCAGTTACGCAGGGACTCGCGCATCTGCGACACTTCCGGGTAAAGATGCGGTTCACCGAGCTGACCGAACACCGATTCATTCTCATAGAGCGTGCCGCTGTGAGTCACTTTCTCGTGATGCACGTTATTCAGAAACACCGCCTGATTCCTGCGCTTCATCAGCTGCGACGAGGGGCGTCGGTGCTGGCCACTCAGCCAGAGAGATTCTTCTTTGATCACCGGATCGAGCTGAAACTGCGAGGGATAGGGCAGCTTCTCCACAAACCCGACCTGCAGCTCGTATTCATAGGTCTCTGTTTCTACCGCCAGATTCATCCGCCGCAGCTGATCGCTGCGGGTTTTGCCTGCCCAGAACACCTTCAGGATGCCGCCCTCGTTTGCCAGCGACTGGGAAAACTGCCCCTGCGCGGCGCTGTGCATCAGATGTATCGCCTTATAGATATTCGATTTCCCGGTGCCGTTCGGCCCAAAGACGATGTTGAGCTGCTCCAGCTCCAGCGACATATCGCGGATGGAGCGGTAGTTTTGGATGTGCAGGGTGTTAATCACAGGCAGGCCCCTTTTGCAGAATAAGCCTGTATATAATCACAGTCTTTGAGATGAAATGCAAAAAAGAGACGACAGTGAGGATGTCGTCTAAACGGGCTACTGCTGCGGGCCTCTACGGGTCAATGGGGCCTTCGCGTCTTTATTTACTTAACGGCCAGACGCAGACCCAAATCATCAGGATAGGGATCAAAGTAGTTTTGCGTCATCAGATACCGGTCAGGATATTCGGCAAGGTAGTGCTTCAGCAGCGTGATCGGCGCGAGGATAGGTAACTGCCCGTTGCGATAGTGCAGGATCACATCGCGCAGTTCGCCGCGCTGGCGGCTGTTCAGCTGGTTACGGAAATACCCCTGAATATGCATCAGTACGTTAGTGTGATTCTTCCGCGAGGCGGGTTTTTTCAGGATAGTCATCAGCTTCTCCCGGTACGCCACGAAGAAGGCGTCCAGGTCTTCCCACTCGTGCAGTGAGGCGACGAACGGGCCGATTTCACGGTAACCCGCCTGATGGTGCGCCAGCAGCTGGAGCTTGTAGCGGCTGTGGAAGTCCAGCAGCGCGCGGCGCGTCAGGCCATGTTTTCGCAGTGTGTTCAGCTCGTGCAGCGCAAAAACACGCTCGACGAAGTTCTCCCGCAGAACCGGATCGTGCAGGCGTCCATCTTCCTCCACGGGCAGCCACGGCCAGGTTTCAAGGAGGGCAGCGGTGAACAGCCCAACCCCCTCCTTGCGGCCCCGGTTGCCGTTTTCATCATACAGCCGCACGCGCTCCATGCCGCAGCTGGGGGATTTCGCACAGACGATAAAGCCGGAGAGATCGCCAATTTTCGGCAAAAAGTCTGCCGTAAAGTCCGCCATTTTCTGCGTAACGTCTTCATGAGGCGCATGGCTGAAGCGCATCTGCGTTTCACCGTTCGTCGTCACGATCAGACGCAGCGCCGGGCGAGGCGTCGGCAGGCCGATGGCCATTTCCGGGCAGACGGGCCTGAAATTCACCCACTGGGCCAGCTCATCCATGACGAAGCCCATACGCTTATGTCCGCCGTCAAAGCGAACGGCGGATCCGGTCAAACATCCGCTAATACCGAGCACAGGTTTCGTTGTCATGGTGTGGTCCTCCCGTTCATATAACTAAAACTTACACAACATGACTAATTTGTCCAAGTATTCGCGGGACTATTTTTTTTATTCTTTTAAAATCAACACGTCTTAACTGCCCTTGTAGGTCGAGTAACCGTACTGGCTCAGCAGAAGCGGAATGTGCAGTTTCTCGTTGGTGCGGGTCACGGTAAACAGCACCGGGATCTCCGGGAAGAAGGAGTCCAGCTTTTTGGTGTGGAAGTAGTCGGCGGTTTTAAAGGTCACTTTATATACGCCGGGCTGCATGTCCTGGTCCTGCGGATAGAGCGATTTGATGCGTCCGTCATGGTCGGTTTTACCGCTGGCAAGCTGGGTCCATTTATCCTGCTCCTGCTTTTCCAGGGTAACGGTCACGTCCGACGGCGGCATACCGGTTTGCTGGTCGAGAACGTGTACGCTCAGCGTGCCAGCCGGGGCGGCGCTGAAGGCGGCAGGGGTAAAGGCCATCGCGGCCAGGATCAGCAGAGGGGTGGTTTTTTTCATGATGTTTTCCTGTGGAGTTAGTCGTCACAGGAAAACGTTAGCATTCGCAGCGCGGGAAAATATTCAACTTTTCGTGACAATTCCCACAGGAGAAAATCGTCAGAGGATAATCACCTCAAGGGAAACCTGCTGCTGCCACTGCTCCACCTGCTTTCTCCGCGCGGCGGTGAGCTTGCCGCTGGTGACCAGCAGCCATTTGCGCTCCGGGAAAATTTCCGGGGCCAGCGCGTCAGGAGGCGAGGGCAGAATGTCGATCCGGTGGCCCTGCCCGGTGCGCGTCAGGGCTTCGAGCCAGATCTCGCAGGCGTCGTTCAGGTGCCAGCCGCTGAGCAGAATATTATCCCCTGGCGCTTTTTTATCGCCTTCGAGGCAAAACGAGGTGTAGGCGATGATGATGCCGTCAAGGATCGCGCGCAGGGTCATGGCGGCGGCGACGTTAGCTGAGACCTGGCTGCGCAGCGGGCGCAGCACGTTCGTGACCAGCTCGGGTCTTGGGTACTCGCGTCCGGCGTCGTAGATCATCTGGCGCAGGGACTCGATTTTGCCGTCCTGCAGACGTTGCAGCATGTTCTGTTGCAGGGTTTGCCAGTTGTTGGTCCGCCCCGGCGTCGGGCGTTCCAGCAGCGGTTTGACCTGGCCAATCGGGACACCTTTTTTAACCCAGTCGAGGATTTTTAGCGCCTGCTGGACGTCCTCATCGCTGTACTGGCGGTGGCCGCCTTCCGTGCGCTGTGGCTTGAGTAAACCGTAGCGACGCTGCCACGCCCGCAGGGTGGTGGCGGTGATGCCGCTGAGTCTGGCGAATTCGCCGATGGAGTAAGCCATGTCCGTGTCCAGAGTGGAGGAATACTCTCAATATACTACGAATTTTCCCGAACGGGATGAAGCGCCGAAACGGTGCACTACACTTAACATCCAACCGTGCAAATGAAAGGAATTCTCATGAAGCTATGGCCTGTTGTGACCGGTGTTGCCATTGCCCTGACGCTGGTCGCCTGTACATCCCCTACGCCGCCGAAGGGCGTGCAGCCGATTTCCGGTTTTGACGCCAGCCGCTATCTCGGTAAATGGTACGAAGTCGCCCGCCTGGAAAACCGTTTTGAACGCGGGCTGGAGCAGGTGACCGCCACCTACGGCAAGCGCAGCGACGGCGGCATTAGCGTGCTTAACCGCGGTTACGACCCGGTGAAGAACAAGTGGAATGAGAGCGAAGGGAAGGCGTACTTTACCGGCGAACCGACCACGGCTGCGCTGAAGGTGTCGTTCTTCGGACCGTTCTACGGCGGCTATAACGTGATCAAGCTGGACGACAAGTACCAGTACGCCCTGGTGAGCGGTCCGAACCGCGATTACCTGTGGATTTTGTCGCGCACGCCCACGATCCCGGATGCGGTGAAACAAGATTATCTGAACACTGCCCGCAGCCTGGGCTTCCGGGTTGACCAGCTGGTGTGGGTGAAGCAGTAAAGATCGTGCTTTCTTCGTAGGGTATTACTGGCTCGCCTGGATAGACTTCCGTTAAAAGCCCTACGGAGGGAAGAGGACATGAACTGGCTGCCTTTTCACGGCAATGCACCGGAAAACATGACCATTTTCAGTGCGTCATTTCCCGACGTCAGCGATCGGTGGCCGATGAAAGACGATGCTGTCCGTGAGATTGCCACCCTTGACCGGGCGCTGAAAGCTGAGCCTGCGCTCCGTCCCCCTCGGATTGAATACGAAGAGGGGGGAGAGGCGGTGCTTGTCCCGCAGAACCGCTATTCCGAACAGGCCTTTCGCAACCGCCCGGCGCTGACCGCGTGGCGCACCCGGCTGGTGCCCTCCGCGCTGGCGCTGTTTGTGGTGCAAAACCCGCTGGAAGACCGCCTGCCAGACGGAACCAAAATGGACAGCGACAGCCGCCAGTGGTTTATCCACGCTAACGATGCGGTAGGCGTGCGTTCCCGCGCCCGGGTGCTGGCCGCGCTGGTGGATAAATACATTCATAACGAGAGTGAGAACAACTGGGTCAGCCTGGCGAGCGGGGCTGCAATCCCGGTGCTGGAGGCGCTGCGCGAAGCAAAGCTCGACGGCCAGCAGGTGTATTTCACGCTGGTGGACAAAGACCCCGTGGCGCTCAGCTGGGCAGAAACCATGGCGGCCCAGGAGGGCATTGTGGTGGGCGAACAGCTGACCCTGCTTCGGCGTAACCTGCTTCATACGCTGGTGCGTAATGAGGACTTACTGCTGGAGCTGGGTGAGCATCAGGCTGAACTGGTCGATGCGCTGGGGATTTTCGAATACTTCAACGATACCGATGCGGTAATTTTCCTCCAGCGCGCGCTGCGGTTGGTCAAGCCCGGCGGGGCGGTGATTGTATCGAACATGCTGACCAGCAGCCCGCAGATTGATTTTGTGCTGCGCGGTATCGGCTGGGAGGATATTCACCCGCGGTCGTTACAGCAGCTGCAGGATATCCACATCGCCGCGGGCGTGCCGGTGGAAAACGTCACCGTAGTGGTGCCGAAGGATGGGGTATATGCGGTAATGGAGGTTAGGGTTTAGCGCGATCGGTACATCCGCTGAGTTGGCCAGAAACCGCACGGACAGTCCCCTCTCCCTCGAGGGAGAGGGTTAGGGTGAGGGGGAACAGGCCGCACAGAGTGACTTGAATGAGTTTGGTTTTCCAGACATGATCTCCCTATGAAAATAGAAACCGTACACCCCTCACACTTCGAACGACTGGTCGCCATTTGGGAATCCTCCGTTCGCGCCACTCACCATTTTTTGCAGGAAAGCGATATTGCGGCGCTGCGCCCGCTACTGCTCAACGCCTATCTGCCAAACCTCACCGTCGTGATGGCGCGCGATGACGCAGGCGTAATTCATGGCTTTTTAGGCGTGGATGAAAATCGTATTGAAATGCTGTTTGTTGACGATGCGAGCCGGGGAAAAGGCGTCGGGAAATTACTGCTGAAATATGCCATCGCAGAGTTTGGCGTGAATGAAGTGGATGTCAATGAGCAAAACCCGCAGGGCGTGGCATTTTATCGCCATATGGGGTTTAAGCAGGTCGGACGCTCGGAAGTGGACGGGCAGGGGAATCCGTTTCCGCTGTTGCATATGCGGTTGAATCGAGATTAGCGCTTAGCCTGCTTATCCCATTTTAATAAGCCGACAATATCTTTCTCACCTTCGGCTTCTTTCAGCAGGCGCTGCTTTTTTTCAAACTCAACGTATTCTGAGCAGGCCTTTTCATCAGCCGCTTTCTTGCTGATTTTGCCTGCGCCTTCTAAAACGTCCCGGTCGTTAAATTGCAGGAACTGATCGAGTTTAGTTTGCCAGTCTCGTAAAAATACCTGCTTACGGCGTTTGGCCTGATCTTCAGCAAAGTCGAGCCACATATTAACGACGCGATTAAGCTCGCTGACCTCATCCTGAGACAGATAATTTTTTGCAGTGGTGACATCGCTTTTACGGACTTCTTCGCCTTTATAGCTGGTCAGCCCCATATGCGGTTGAGTGGCGTCCGCACGTTGGTGAATCAACTCAGCAGCGGTAAGACCCGTGCAGGCAAAATGCAGTTTGTTCTGGATGGTCTGGAAAAATTGCGTGGTTTCTTTGAGTGATGGCTGATAATCAGCGGCTAATGCAAAAATCTCCTTCACGCGGAGATAAACCCGGCGTTCGCTGGCCCGTATATCGCGAATGCGTTCCAGCATTTCATCGAAATAGTCAGGTACGGCGGATGAGCCAACAGGGGGATTTTTCAGGCGCTCGTCGTCCATAACGAAGCCTTTTACCAGATATTCCTGCAGCGTTTGGGTGGCCCACTGGCGGAACTGTGTACCTCGCGTGGAGCGGACGCGATAGCCGACAGCAAGTATTGCTTCAAGATTGTAGTGCTCTATCTCTCTGGAAACCTGACGTTTTCCTTCCTGACGAACTATCCGGAATTTCCGGATAGTTGAATATTGATCAATTTCACCATCAGAAAATATATTCATCAGATGCTCGTTGATAGTTCGAACATCTTTACCGTACAGATCGGCCATTGCTGCCTGGGATAACCAGATCGTGTCTGATTCGAAGCGACATTCGACACGGATTCTTCCGTCACCGCTGGCAAATATAATAAATTCGCCTGTTGGATTTTGGATTACGTCTTTATCTGCCATGTCGCCTCCACATCCTTAATGATTAACGCACCAGGCACGTAGTATGCCAGAAATAGCCGCTAAGCCAGATGGTTTGTATTTGCTTTTGCGAGGGGCTTTCCAGGAATCTGAGTCTGAATCGCGGCAAGGCCTTTCTCTATCTGCACAAGTTTGCCCTTCGTCCGTTTGTACTCGTCCTGCAATCTCTGCTCCTGCTCGTTATACGCCACCAGAACAATGCACCCTTTCATCACCTTTACGGTCACATGATGCCCGGTTTCGAACCCCGCTGCGCGCAGCCATTTTCCGGATAAAATGATATTGGGCGTGGATTTGTCGAAAACATTCGGGCGGTATCCCACAATTAACGAACGCTCGGTTCCGGATTGGTCGGTGTCTGGGGTAGAATGCGAATCAGCCATAATCAACTCCTTGATAGTTGGTGAGGTTAGACGCCCTTTAGTGCTCCAACACTGCTGGGCGTTGTCAGAATCCCGGATCCATGTGGTAGGTACCACATGCAGATAAACTAACCGAAATGGTACCTACCATGCAAGAGAAAAAGAAACCAAATTTTGACCGCACCAAGAGCACGATGAAGAACATTCGTTTTGAGGATGAGCTTTTAGAACAGATCGAGAAGGCTGCGGGGAAAGGGAATTTTAGTAAATGGGTTAAAGAGGCATGTAGGCTTAGGCTTATGCGTGAGTAGCCATCAAAACTACTTATAATAATTACAAGCCAATAAATGATAAGTTTGAAAAATATATTCCGAACTTATCATTTGCTATCATAGTTAACTTTTCAGTTAACTACTTAATAATGAATAAGTTATTTTTAACCAAATCTGCTTTTAAATTTTTGCGAACTGACTCGACGTTGCATTTTTCCATTACAGTTTGGGCATAGATGTTGTTTCTCTCCTTCAATTTCCCATGTGTAATATTTTTTCTTGAAATAAGTATGACAGATATCACACCGCCTGGGCTTGAAAATGGCAGCAATAATGACGATCAAAAGCACAGCACCTATAATCCATTCCATTACAGTTTCCCTTCACTTTTTTAAATAAGTCAGACGATAACACTTCATATTTAAATGAATAAGTGATCATGTTCACATAAGATGGCTGAAATGAAAGAATCTATTTACAAGTGAAGTTATTTATTACTGAGGCGAATGACATTTTTGGCGGAAGATCACAGGAGTCGAACCTGCCCGGGAACGCTGGCGTCCCCAACTGGATTTGAAGTCCAGCCACCTCACCGGAGATGACGATCTTCCGCGCCTGCATTGCTACATGGAGGCGGGGCGCATTATAGCTACTTTCAGGCATTTACCACATACCCCGACACACTTTTTTCACCTCTCTTTTGACCTGAATACCCCCATTTCAGTTAATTCTTAAGAAAATCCTCATGTTAGCCCTGCGTGCCCCTCAACATTTACCCCGATCACAAAAAACAAGAAACGTAATTTGCTAACCAGAAAACGCAATACTCCCCCCTGAACCAATGGTTTAAAACCTCTGTAACCGGTCTCAGTGCCCGTGTCGCCACATGGCTGGCGCCTGACGGCCAGCAAAGGATTACAGAACCAGGAGGACGAAAGTATGAAAATCAGTGATGGAAACTGGCTTATTCAACCGGGGCTGAACGTGACGTATCCGGTGCAGGTGTTCGACGTGGAGCGGCAGGGCAATGACCTGGTGGTCTACGTGGCGCCGCGCGACGTGCGGGAACGCGCCTGGCAGCTTGATACGTTGATGTTCACCGTCCGGCTTTTCGCACCGCAGGAAGGGATTGTCGGGGTGCGCATCGAGCACTTCCAGGGGATGCAGGATAAAGGCCCGCACTACCCGCTCAACGTGCTGAACGAAGTGAAGGTTGAGATTGAAAACAACGCCGAGTTTGCCGAGCTGAAAAGCGGCAACATCAGCGTGCGCGTCACCAAAGGGGAGTTCTGGGCGCTGGATTTCCTGCGCGACGGTCAACGTATTACCGGCAGCCAGCTGAAAAACAACGGCTACGTGCAGGATACCCATACCGACCGTAATTACGTGTTTGAACGGCTGGATCTGGGCGTGGGGGAAACGGTCTACGGTCTCGGCGAGCGCTTTACCGCCCTGGTGCGCAACGGTCAGCGGGTCGATACCTGGAACTGCGACGGCGGCACCAGCACCGAGCAGTCCTACAAAAATATCCCGTTCTACCTGACCAATCGCGGCTACGGCGTGCTGGTCAACCATCCTGAAAACGTCTCTTTCGAAATTGGCTCGGAGAAAGTCTCCAAAGTGCAGTTCAGCGTTGAAGGGGAATACCTGGAGTATTTCGTGATCGACGGGCCGACACCAAAAGAGGTATTAAACCGCTATACCCGCTTCACCGGGCGTCCGGCGCTGCCGCCGGCGTGGTCGTTCGGCCTGTGGCTCACCACCTCGTTTACCACCAACTACGACGAAGCTACGGTAAATAGCTTTATCGACGGCATGGCCGAGCGCGACCTGCCGCTGCACGTCTTCCACTTCGACTGCTTCTGGATGAAGGCCTTCCAGTGGTGTGATTTTGAGTGGGACCCGGTGACCTTCCCGGACCCGCAAGGGATGATTCGGCGCCTGAAGGAGAAAGGGCTGAAGGTCTGCGTGTGGATCAACCCCTATATCGGCCAGAAGTCACCGGTCTTTCAGGAGCTGAAAGAGAAAGGCTACTTGCTCAAGCGCCCGGACGGCAGCGTGTGGCAATGGGACAAATGGCAGCCCGGACTGGCGATTTATGACTTTACCAACCCGGACGCGTGTCGGTGGTATGCCGACAAGCTGAAAGGCCTGGTGGATATCGGCGTCGATTGCTTCAAGACTGACTTTGGCGAGCGCATCCCGACGGACGTGCAGTGGTTTGACGGATCCGATCCGCAGAAAATGCACAACCACTACGCCTACATCTATAACGAGCTGGTGTGGAACGTGCTGAAAGAGACGGTGGGCGAGGAAGAGGCGGTACTGTTTGCCCGCTCCGCGTCCGTCGGCGCGCAGCAGTTCCCGGTGCACTGGGGCGGCGACTGCTATGCCAACTACGAATCGATGGCGGAAAGCCTGCGCGGGGGGCTGTCGATCGGTCTCTCCGGTTTCGGATTCTGGAGCCACGATATCGGCGGGTTCGAAAACACCGCCCCGGCGCACGTCTACAAGCGCTGGTGTGCGTTTGGCCTCTTCTCCAGCCACAGCCGCCTGCACGGCAGCAAATCCTACCGCGTGCCGTGGGCGTACGATGACGAGTCCTGCGACGTGGTGCGCCACTTCACCGAGGTGAAATGCCAGCTGATGCCGTATCTGTATCGTCAGGCGGCGCTGGCCCGCGAGTTCGGCACGCCGATGCTGCGGGCGATGATGCTGGAGTTCCCGGACGATCCGGCGTGTGATTACCTCGACCGTCAGTACATGCTGGGGGATGCGATGATGGTCGCGCCCGTCTTCTCTGAGGCGGGTGACGTGCAGTTCTACCTGCCGCAAGGACGGTGGACGCACCTGTGGCATAACGATGAAATCGAGGGCAGTCGCTGGCATAAACAGCAGCATGGTTTCATGAGCCTGCCGGTTTACGTGCGCGACAATACCCTGCTGGCGCTGGGCAACAATAAGCAGAAGCCGGACTATGCGTGGAATGAGGGGACAGCTTTCCAGCTGTTTAACCTGGGCGATGGCATCACGGCAGTGAGCGAGGTACCTGCGACGGACGGTTCAGTGGCGTTTACGCTGAAGGCATCGCGTCAGGGCGACACCGTGACCTTTACCGGTGCGGGTGAGGCGCGAAACTGGTCGGTCTGCTTGCGCAACGTGCCGGAGGTGAGCGGCGTGAAAGGCGGTTCACACGTCGGTAGCGAGTGGGGAGTGGTGGTGAAAGCCCAGGGGGATGAAGTGGTGGTTTACTTCTGAGCCGTAAAAATGCCCGGTGGCGCTTCGCTTACCGGGCCTACGGGATCGAGTAGGCCGGGTAAGGCATAGCCGCCACCCGGCTTGTTTATTGCACCGGTGTTGAAACTACACCACCCGTCATGGTCTGCTGCACCTGCTGTTTATCCATATTCACCGCATTCAGCTTGCCGTTGACCGTCGGCTTTAAGGGCGCACTGGCCTGCACGCTGCCGCTGGCGGTGAGCTGAACATTGCCGTCGCCCGCAATCGGCAGCGCCGGCCAGCCCCACTGCTGCAGAATGTTGAGCGGCACGCCGCGCCCGTTCAGGCTCACGGTTGTCTGTCGCTGAGGAAGTTGTGAAACCGTCGCGGTCGCCTCAAGTATCCCTTTCTCGGTAAACGCGCTCAGGTCGCTAATATTCACCGTGGCGGCGTTGGCGTTTAGCGCCAGCGACGGACGACGCACGTCCACACGGTTAAAGGTGGCCGCCGCGCCGTTGAGGGTTGCGCTGCCGCCCCAGACGCCCCACTGGCGATCTTTTACCAGCTGCAGGTTTGCGCCATAGCCATCCAGAGAGGTGATCTGCCACGGGAAGGCAGGATCGATGTCGATTACCAGGTTGCGGCTCAGGCCGAATTTATGCAGCGTGACGCTGTTCAGCCATTCCGGCAGTGGCGCCATCCACAGCGTTTTCCAGTTCTGCGGCAGAGTGTACTCCAGCCCGGCGATGGCGACGTCGTCCAGCACCAGCGCTTTGCCGTCGCGCAGCCAGTTACCGGAGGTACGTACCATGCCGCCTTCCCAGCGGGAGGTGAACTGGCGTAGCGCCACGCCCTGCGGGGAGAATTCCGCATTCAGGATCGGGTCGAAGAGATGCAGAGAACCGTAAATGAACTCGCTGGCGTTCATGGACAGGCGGCCTTCCTGGCTTTGCCAGTCACCTTTGCTCAGCGTCAGGTTGCGCAGGCTTAAATCCAGGTCCGTTACCGCCCAGTCCGGGCCCTGCAGCCGGGCGTCAGTAACGTCCAGACGACCAATCTGCAGAGAAGGGATGGTGGTCAGCGGGGCGAAGAACGCCATCAGCGTTTTATCGCTCTGCAGGCGGATCTCGTTCAGACGCAGGGTGTCGATAATCCAGCTGCCGTCGGCGTTGCGCAGGGCGGAGCCGGTGAGTGAGCCGCGTGCCATATCGGCACCAATGGTGCTCAGCACCACCTCTTTGCCGTTAAGCTGGCCCTCGATCAACACGTTGGTGGCCGGCACGCCGTTCAGGGTCAGCGAGCCGGCGCTCATCTGGATCTGCGCGCTTTTACCCAGCACGTTGCCCGCTTCCGGCTGCCACGGGCTGACGCCCCCCGTCACCTTCTGCGCGCTCAGGTCCCATTCGGTATTGGGGCTGTTAAACGCCATATTGTTCAGTTGCAGGCGGTCCGCCTGGAAGGGCAGCGGCGCGGTTTGCGGGGAGAGATTCAGCGTACCGTCGAACAGGGTGATGGTGTCCATATGCAGCGGATCGGTGAGCTGCCGGCTGCTCAGGCCAATATCGACTTTTTTGGCAACCAGGGTGGCGGGTTTACCGTCCCGACCGAAGGTGACGCTTTCCAGAATGATGTGGGAAGGCGACGAAAAGCGGTGGTTCATTTTGTCGAAACTGAGTTCGTAGTCGGTATTCACCGTCACCCAGCTGCTGACCTGAGTCGCGCCCCAGCGGGTCTGGAGGAGAATATAGAGCGCCAGCAGCACAATGAGCAGGGCTACCAGAAGATAGACGAGCAGCTTTCCAATAAATTTCATGGTCTTCCATCCCGCAAAACGCACATAGAGGAGTTATGCACGATTTATGCGCAATCCTCAAGGCGGGAATGGTGTAAAGAGATGTCACGGCAGGCATTGACAGCCTGCCGTGAGGACGATCAGTTTTTCTCTGGCGGGAAAACGAGGTTCAGCACGATAGCGGTGATACCGCCCGCAGCAATGCCGGAAGAGAGCAGGTTTTTCACCCAGTCCGGGGCAAACTGCAGGATCAGCGGCTGCTGAGAAACGCCCAGACCGACGGCCAGCGACAGGGCGATAATCATGATCGCGCGACGGTTCAGTGGCTCACGGGAGACGATGCGCACGCCGGAGGCCGCGATGGTGCCGAACATCACCAGCGTCGCGCCGCCCAGCACCGGCTCAGGGATGTGCTGCACAAAGCCACTGACTGCCGGGAACAGGCCGAGAACGATCAGCATCAGCGCCACCACGAAGCCGACGTAGCGGCTGGCCACGCCGGTGAGCTGGATCACGCCATTGTTCTGGCCGAAGCAGGAGTTCGGGAAGGTGTTGAACACCGCGGAGACAAACGAGTTCAGGCCGTTCGCCAGCACGCCGCCCTTCAGACGCTTCATATACAGCGGGCCGGAAACCGGCTGTTCGGAGACGTCGGAGGTGGCGGTGATATCGCCGATGGTCTCCAGAGAGGTGATCATAAAGACCAGCATCAGCGGCAGGAGCAGACCCCAGTCGATGCCCAGGCCGTAGTAGAGCGGTGTCGGGACGGTGATCAGCGCGCTGTTGGCTGGCGCGGTGTTCTCCGGCAGCATGCCCAGCGCCCACGCCAGCAGATAGCCCGCCGCCATGGCGATCACCAGCGAGGCGACGCGCAGGTAAGGGTTACGCTGACGGTTAAGCAGAATAATGATGGCCAGTACGACGCCCGCCAGCAGCAGGTTTTTCGGTGCGCCAAAGGTGTGGTCGCTCATTGCGGCATAACCGCCGCCGATGGAGGTGAGGCCCACCTGAATCAGTGACAGGCCGATAATCATTACCACCACGCCGGAAACCAGCGGCGTGATGACGCGACGCGCCAGATGCAGCACGCGGGAGATCACCATCTCCGTGCAGCTTGCCAGCATCAGGGTGCCAAACAGCGCCGCCATCATGGTCGGGACATCCGCACCGCCGGTTTTCAGGGCTGTACCGCCCATGATCAGCGGTGCCACAAAGTTAAAGCTGGTGCCCTGAATCGACAGTAATCCCGACCCCACCGGACCCCACGCTTTAATCTGAATAATCGAGGCCACGCCGGAGGCGAAGAGAGACATGCTGATGATGTGCTGCGTATCCTGCGCCGGTAAGCCGAGCGCCTGACAAATCAGCAGCGCCGGGGTGATCACCGCAACAAACATCGCCAGAAGATGCTGGCAGGCAGCGAAAAGCGTCTGCGGCAGCGGCGGGCGGTCTTCAAGGCGGTAAATCAGTTCGCTATTTTGCTTCTGCGCAATCGGTTGCGCATCAGGCGACTCTATGGTGTTAACGGACATCGGCGGCAATCCCACGGTGGAAAAGCGGGCATTTTATCTGACCACCTGGTAAAAGCAAACGATTGCCAGCAAAAAAAGACAAGAAAATCTGCCGCTGTGAGCAGGTTTTCTACATCCGATAAGGAAAAAAAATTACACTTTTTGCGCCGGGAGCTCATGAAGAGCGCAAACCGGCCCAGGATAACGCCGCGTGTGTATGGAACACGCGCAAAACAGGAGCCTTCTATGATTCATCTCGATACGTTGTCGACCCTTGTTGCCGCAACGCTGGTCTTGCTGCTTGGTCGTAAGCTGGTACATAGCGTTTCCCTTCTGAAAAAATACACCATCCCTGAACCTGTCGCCGGCGGCCTGCTGGTGGCGCTGGCCCTGCTGGTGCTGAAAAAAAGCATGGGCTGGGAAATCGATTTTGATATGTCCCTGAAAGATCCGCTGATGCTGGCCTTTTTTGCCACCATCGGCCTCAATGCCAATCTGGCGAGCCTGCGGGCGGGCGGCAAAGTGCTCGGCGTATTTTTGATTGTGGTGGTCGGGCTGCTGCTGATGCAAAACGCCATCGGTATCGGGATGGCGACGCTGCTGGGGCTGGATCCGCTGATGGGGCTGCTGGCAGGGTCAATTACGCTGTCTGGCGGCCACGGCACCGGGGCGGCGTGGAGTAAATTGTTTATCGAGCGCTATGGCTTTGAAAATGCGACGGAAGTGGCGATGGCCTGTGCCACCTTTGGCCTGGTGCTGGGGGGCCTGATTGGCGGCCCGGTGGCGCGTTATCTGGTGAAGCACTCCACCACGCCGGACGGCAGACCGGACGATGAGCTGGTCCCGACCGCCTTTGAAAAGCCGGACGTCGGGCGCAGCATTACCTCACTGGTGTTGATTGAAACCATCGCGATGATTGCCATCTGCCTGACCGTGGGCAAAGTGGTTGCGCAAGGGCTGGCGGGCTCCGCGTTTGAGCTGCCGACGTTTGTCTGCGTGCTGTTTATCGGGGTGATCCTCAGCAACGGTCTGGCGCTGATGGGCTTCTACCGCGTGTTTGAACGGGCGGTCTCGGTGCTCGGCAACGTCTGTCTGTCGCTGTTCCTGGCGATGGCGCTGATGAGCCTCAAGCTGTGGGAGCTGGCCTCGCTGGCGCTGCCGATGGTGGCGATTCTGGCGGTGCAGGCCCTGTTTATGGCGCTCTATGCCATGTTCGTCACCTGGCGCATGATGGGTAAAAACTACGATGCGGCGGTGCTGGCGGCGGGGCAATGCGGGTTTGGGCTCGGGGCAACGCCAACGGCAATCGCCAATATGCAGGCGATTACCGAGCGATTCGGGCCATCGCACATGGCGTTTCTGGTGGTCCCGATGGTCGGGGCATTCTTTATTGATATCGTCAACGCGCTGGTGATTAAGCTGTACCTGATGCTGCCGATGTTCGCCTGAAGTCAGGCGTTGGAGTAGCGTTCGGTTTCCGGCATCCAGCGTTCAATTAACGCTGCCGCCTGTTCGGGGTAGCGTTCATGAATATGGCGGGCGAGGCGCTGAACTTCCGGGATCATGGCCTGATCGCGCAGCAGGTCCGCGACTTTGAACTCCGCGTTCCCCGTCTGGCGGGTACCCAGCAGTTCACCCGGGCCGCGGATCTCCAGGTCTTTTTGCGCAATCACAAAACCATCGTTGCTGTCGCGCAACACCTGCAACCGCATCTGGGCGGTTTTCGAGAGCGGGGCTTTGTAGAGCAGGACGCAGTGGGACGCCACCGCGCCGCGGCCAACGCGCCCGCGGAGCTGGTGGAGTTGGGCAAGGCCCAGACGCTCCGGGTTCTCGATGATCATCAGGCTGGAGTTTGGCACGTCCACGCCCACTTCAATGACCGTCGTTGCAACCAGTAAATGCAGTTCCCCTTGCTTAAATGACTGCATTACCGACTGTTTTTCAGCAGGCTTCATTCGCCCGTGAACCAGACCCACGTTCAGTTCCGGCAGCGCCAGCTTTAACTCTTCCCACGTGGCTTCTGCAGCCTGCGCTTCCAGCAGTTCAGACTCTTCAATCAGCGTACACACCCAGTAGGCCTGACGTCCTTCATGCGTACAGGCATTGCGCACGCGGTCGATGATATCGCTGCGACGCGTATCAGGAATGGCGACCGTCGTCACCGGCGTACGACCCGGCGGCAGTTCGTCGATGGTGGAAGTATCCAGATCGGCGTAAGCCGTCATCGCCAGGGTGCGCGGAATCGGCGTGGCGGTCATGATCAGCTGATGCGGGTGGAAACCCTGCTGCAGCCCTTTTTCCCACAGGGCCAGACGCTGATGCACGCCAAAGCGGTGCTGTTCATCGATAATCACCAGCGCAAGGCCGTTAAACTGCACCTGCTCCTGGAAGATGGCGTGGGTGCCAACAATCATGTGTACCTGACCGCTGGCAATCGCCTCCTGTTGCGCAAGGCGCGCTTTGCCTTTTTGCTTCCCGGCAAGCCAGCCCACTTCAATGCCCAGCGGCGCAAACCAGGCGCGGAAATTGTTCGCGTGCTGTTCGGCCAGCAGTTCGGTCGGGGCCATGAGCGCCACCTGTTTGCCATGTGCAATCGCGCGCAGGGCGGCCAGAGCGGCTACCAGCGTTTTACCGGATCCCACATCACCCTGCACCAGGCGCATCATCGGTACGTCGAGCGCCATATCGCGTTCAATTTCGGCGGTAACGCGCGCCTGTGCGCCGGTGGGTTTAAACGGCAGCGAGGCCAGCAGCTTATCCTTGAGCTCATCACGCGGGCTTAACGGCTGGGCATGGAAACGCTGCGCGCCGGCGCGAAGCGCCAGCATGCTCAGGTTATGGGCCAGTAATTCCTCAAGGATAAGACGCTGTTGGGCAGGGTGTTTGCCGCTTTCTAAATCGCTGAGCTGCAGCGTTGGCGGCGGACGGTGCAGGGTACGCAGCGCCTCGGGCAGACTCATCATCCCCTGCGCCAGTTCGGGTGGCAGCAGCTCGGTAATGGCGCAGGTATCCAGCAGCTCCAGCGCCTGATCGGTCAGCTTACGCAGCGTCGCCTGCTTGATGCCTTCGGTCGTCGGGTAAACCGGGGTGAGCGTCTCCTGCATCTCCGGCGTGCTGAGATCGCCCTGAACGCGGTACTCCGGGTGGATCATCTCTGCGCCGTATTTCCCGCGTTTGGCTTCGCCATAGGCCAGCACTCTGCGGCCCGTTGCCAGGCTGTTCTTCATTGCCGCGCTGAAGTTGAAAAATCGCATGGTGAGAATGCCGGTGCCGTCGCTTATCTGGCAGGTCATCATCCGGCGTCCGCCGAAGGTGATGTTGCAGTTCAGGACTTCGCCTTCAACGGTGGCATAAATGGCGGGCAGCAGATCGCCAATTTTGTACAGCTGGGTGCGGTCTTCATAACGCAGGGGAAGGTGGAGCAGGAGATCCTGCACCGTGTGCAGGCCGATTTTAGCCAGCTTATTGCTTTGCGCCGCGCCCACGCCCGTCAGGCTGTTGAGCGGGATGGCATCCAGCAGGCGGCCTTTCATCGGTTACCCTGCGTACTGCATGGTGGCCCACCACCCGGCATCGGCTTCGATCTCGCCCTGCGCGTTGACGTGGGGGTAAGGCAATTTTTTCTGCTTCGCAACGCGAGCCAGCACCGGATAACCACCTTCAAACAGCAGGCGCTGCTGTTCATCTTCCGGCAGCATGCTGTTGCTGCGCTCGTACATCCCGGCGTTCTGACGCTGGCGCTGCGCCTCATATAGAATGAGCGCGGAGGCCACGGAGACGTTCAGGGACTGCACCATGCCGATCATCGGAATGATGATGTCCCGATCTGCCAGATCCAGCGCTTCCTGGGTGATCCCGGTTTTCTCCTGGCCCATCAGAATACAGGTCGGGCGGGTGTAGTCGATCTCGCGAAAATCCACGGCTTTAGCGGACAGGTTGGTGGCAAGGATCTGCATACCGCGCCCTTTCAGGTGCGAGACGGCATCGCCAATCGTCTGGTGAGATTTAACGGACACCCAGCTGTTGCTGCCTGCCGCCGCAGAAACCATGGTTCGCATCCGGTGGCCCGGCCAGACGGCGTGCACTTCATGCACGCCGACGGCATCTGCGGTACGGACGATAGCAGAGACGTTATGCGGTTTATGGACCTGCTCCATGCAGACCGTCAGGTCAGGCTGACGCCTGGCGAGCATTTCGCATATCCGCGCGTAACGTTGTGAATTCATGCCACTAGTTTCGGTTACGGGTGACTTTAATCACGTCCGGCATGACGCGGATCTTGCGCATAATGTTCGCCAGATGCACGCGGTCGCGGGCGGTCAGACGAATAAAGGCGCTGTACACGCGGCCATCTTTTTCTTCCGTGTTCAGGCTTTGAATATTGGAAGAGGCCGTGTTGATCGCTGCCGTCAGGTTCGCCAGGGCACCCTGGTGGTTGAACATATCCACCTTAATTTCGGTGATAAATTCCTGGGCGGTCTCTTTATCCCACTCGACCGCCATAAACTTCTCCGCCTCTTTTTGATAGCCGCGGATGTTACGACAGGATTCATGGTGGATAACCAGCCCTTTACCGGGGCTGACGTGCGCAATAATCGGGTCGCCAGGGATGGGACGGCAACATTTTGCGAAGGTGATAAGCACGCCGTCCGCGCCTTTAATCGGCAGGTGTCCGTGGCTTTGGGTTGTTGCAGGCACGGCTGTCGTGTCGCCTTGCTGCAGGTTCTTCGCCACCACCACGCTCATGGCGTTGCCGAGGCCGATTTCTGCCAGCAGATCGTCAAGGGAGGCGAGCTTCATGCGCTCCAGCTCACGCTGGATATTCTCCTGCGGGATTTCGGCCAGCTTGCGGCTGCCGCCCAACGCGTGGTTGAGAAGACGACGCCCGAGGCTCACGGAATCATCACGCTTGAGGTTTTTCAGCAGCTGGCGAATTTTGGCGCGCGCTTTGGAGCTCACGACAAAGTTCAGCCAGGCCGCGTTCGGACGTGCACCCGGCGCGGTAATGATTTCCACCGTCTGGCCGCTGGCGAGCGGCTGAGACAGCGGATACGGTTGTCTGTCGACGCGCGCGCCCACGCAGGCGTGACCGATATCGGTGTGCACGGCATACGCGAAGTCGACCGGCGTCGCGCCCGCAGGCAGTTCGACAATGCGACCTTCTGGGGTGAAAACGTAAATCTCATCCGGGAAGAGATCGGATTTCACGCTCTCGATAAATTCAAACGAGCTGCCCGCACTCTGCTGCAGCTCCAGCAGACTCTGCATCCAGCGCTGGGCGCGGATTTGTGCGGTCGTGCTGCTCTCGCCACCGTGCTCTTTATAGGCCCAGTGTGCGGCAACACCCATCTCCGCCATCTGGTCCATGTCTTCGGTGCGAATTTGCACTTCAACCGGCACGCCGTGTGGCCCGATCATCGAGGTATGCAAAGATTGATAGCCGTTCGCTTTTGGAATGGCGATGTAATCTTTCATACGACCCGGACGCGGTTTATACAGGCTGTGCATCTGCCCCAGCACGCGATAGCAGGTATCGGCGTCGTGGACGATCACGCGGAACGCGTAGATATCCATTATCGAGTGAAAACGCTGCTCTTTGAGCACCATTTTGCAGTAGATGGAGTAAAGATGTTTTTCGCGACCGCTGACCCGGCACGGGATCCCCGCTTCCTGCAAGCGCCCGTCAATTTCAGAGAGGATCTTCTGAATCATCTCTTTACGGTTACCGCGAGCGGCTTTCACCACCTCTTTAATCACGCGATAGCGGTTCGGGTACAACGCTTCAAAACCCAGCTCTTCCAGCTCGGTTTTAATGTGATGAATACCTAAACGGTGCGCCAGCGGGCTGTAGATTTCGAGGGTTTCACGGGCAATGCGGCGACGTTTGTCCGGGCGAAGTGAGCCCAGCGTGCGCATGTTGTGGGTACGGTCAGCGAGTTTGATGAGAATGACGCGGATATCCTGCACCATCGCCATAATCATCTTGCGGAAGTTTTCGGCTTGCGCCTCTTTCTTGTCGCGGAAATTCAGCTTATCAAGCTTAGAGACCCCTTCCACCAGTTCGGCAACGCTTTTGCCAAACAGCTGCTCCATGTCCTGGTAAGTGGCTGGGGTATCTTCTATCACGTCGTGCAGCAGCGCGGCCATCAGCGTTTCGTAGTCGAGTTTCATCTCGGCCAGAATACAGGCCACCGCTACCGGGTGCGTGATGTAGGGTTCACCGCTTGAACGTGTCTGGCCCTCGTGAGCGTCACGTGCAACGAGATACGCCTGCTGAAGACGCTTAATCTGGTCTTCAGGCAGGTAGGTTTGAATCAGTTGATTCAGGCTTTCAAACAGATACAAGGGCGACCCGCAGGTTTAATTAACGACGACCTTCAGCAATAGCGGTTACGGCCTGCAGTTCTGCGGCTTCCTGCTCTTGCTGCTCCTGGCGCTCACGCACGTCGAGGATCTGGTTGTTAATCAGACCTTCTTCGATTTCGCGAAGTGCAATAACGGTGGTTTTATCGTTTTCTTCCGGTACCAGCGGATCTTTACCGCCTACCTGCATCTGACGAGCGCGACGCGCGGCGACCAGCACCAGGTCAAAACGGTTACCAATTTTCTCTACAGCGTCCTGAACAGTTACGCGTGCCATACTTAAAATGCTCCACAGGTGAAGAAATGACTGGGCATGATACTGAAAGTGGGTTCAGTCTGCCAACAGTTTGGTGATTAATGCGTCATGTCGCTGCTTCTGGCGGCTCATACGCAGACGTTCTGCGCGAAGGATGGTTTTGAGATCGCTCAGTGCGGCATCAAAATCATCATTCACAATAAGGTAATCATATTCCGCGTAATGGCTCATTTCTGCAACAGCCTGTTCCATACGCTTTGCGATCACTTCTTCGCTGTCCTGACCGCGGCCACGTAGGCGGCGATCCAGCTCATCTTTCGATGGCGGTAAAATAAAGATACTGCGCGAGTCAGGCATTTTCTTGCGAATTTGCTGCGCGCCCTGCCAGTCGATATCCAGGAACACATTCACGCCCGTGGCCAGAACCTGCTCAATGGTCTCACGTGAGGTGCCGTAGTAATTACCGAACACTTCAGCATGTTCAAGAAACGCGTCTCTGCCGATCATCGCTCTGAATTCGTCGTGATCCACAAAGAAATAGTGTTCACCGTGCACTTCACCCGGACGCGGTTTACGCGTGGTGTGAGAAACAGAAACCTGTGTGTCGTACAACGGTTGGGTTTTTAACAGTGCCTGAATAAGGCTGGATTTACCCGCGCCACTAGGGGCAGAAACAATATAAAGCGTGCCTTGAGCCATGAGAGTCTTTTGTATGTGTTAGCGAAGAAGTCCTACATACGGGCTTATTATACACGTCACCGCCGTGTGACGTAGCCTTTGTCACACTTTTTCCCCTGGATTATTGAATTTTGCGTGCCGTTTTCAGGTTTTATCTGTGGTTTTCAGTAACAAAAAGAAAGACCGGATAGCGCCTCGCACAGTGAAACAAGGTGGTTAGCGTTGTTTTAGCCATCGCGGTATACCTCCTGCAACGTAAAGGAGGGATAGCGATGGGGCGATGGATAAGCGGGTTAATGCTGTTGTGGTGTGGCTATGGCGCGGCGGTGTGCCCGGTGTGGTCGCAGGCAAAAGCGGAAAAAGAGATCGCGTCGTTAAGCGCGCAAATCAAACGCTGGGATGACGCTTACTGGAAGCAGGGCGTGAGCGAGGTTAATGACGACGTTTATGACCAGCTGAACGCCCGCTTAACCCAGTGGCAGCGCTGTTTTGGCAACGATATCTCTGCAAACACCCTTCCTGCGCTGACGGGAAGCGTGACACATCCTGTAGCGCATACGGGGGTTCGTAAAGTTGCCAGCAAAGACGCGCTGGCTCAGTGGATGCACGGCCGAACCTCTCTCTGGATGCAGCCAAAAGTCGACGGCGTGGCAGTGACGCTGGTGTATCGCAACGGAATCCTCGCTCAGGCCATCAGCCGTGGCAATGGACTTAAAGGTGAGGACTGGACGGCACAAGTGCGTTTGATCCCGTCCGTGCCTAAGTACGTATCCGGGGAGCTGGCAAACAGCGTCTTACAGGGGGAGCTTTTCTGGTTGCGTGAGGGCCATGTTCAGCGGCAGATGGGCGGAATGAATGCCCGTGCAAAGGTAGCGGGCGCGATGATGCGACAAAAGGACAAAGCGCCTCTGAACCAGATTGGCATTTTTATCTGGGCCTGGCCGGACGGGCCGCAGATGATGCAAAACGCGCTGACAGCGCTGTCGCAGGCAGGATTTACCCTGACGGCGCGCTACACGGTGCCCGTACAGACGGTTGAAGCTGTTGAAAAGCAGCGTCTGGCCTGGCAAAACGCGGCATTACCCTTTGCCACGGACGGCATTGTGGTTCGGTCTTCGGATGTTCCCCCTGGCGATAGCTGGCTACCCGGCGAAGGTAACTGGGTTGTGGCATGGAAGTATTCTCCTGCCGCCCAGGTCGCGGAAGTGAGAGATATTCGTTTTACCGTTGGGCGAACGGGCAAAATCTCCGTAGTGGCAACGCTGGAAGCGGTGCAACTGGATGATAAGCAGGTGCAGCGGGTGAGTCTGGGACCGATCGCGCGCTGGCAAAGGCTGGATATTGCTCCCGGCGATCAGATACAGGTGAGCCTTGCCGGGCAGGGGATCCCCCGGTTTGATAAGGTTGTCTGGCGTGGGACGGACCGACAAAAGCCGGAACCGCCCGCCACGCGCTTTCATTCCCTGAGCTGCTTTTATGCTTCGCCTGAATGTATGGAGCAGTTCTTTGCCAGGCTGACATGGCTTAGTTCAAAGCAGGTGTTAAACATTGAAGGGTTAGGCGAGTCAGGCTGGCGCACGCTCTGGCAGACGCATCAGTTTGAGCATCTCTTTTCATGGCTGTTATTAACTCAGGCGCAACTGCAGGCTACACCAGGGTTTTCCTCAGCGCGCGGGCTGGCGCTCTGGCATCAGTTTAATCTGGTGCGTGAGCAGCCGTTTATCCGCTGGCTCATGGCGTTGGGTGTTCCGTTGACGCAGGCTTCGCTTAAGGCAATGGGAGACGTAACGTGGCAAAAGCTGAGCGGACGTAACGCAAAGGACTGGCAAACCTTGCCGGGAACGGGCGAGGAGAAGGCGCGAAAAATTGTCGCATTCATTCACGACCCCGGCGTTGCTGGCCTGGCTTTGTGGCTCGGCCAGCAGGGCGTACCAGGATTTTAGAGCGAGCTTGCTTTAGCTTTGCGCCAGGGGGTATGTCTGTCTGGCGAACTGAAGGTATCGCGAAGCTGATCGTAGTCATAGATGTGGCGGCCGCCATCTATCACCGGAATCAGTGTGGGAGCCTGATAGCACGCTTCAAGCACTGAGCTGCACTGATCAACACCCGTTGTGATGCCAAGCCACGTTAACATCAACTCATAATTGCTTGCTGTGGGCCACAGTTCATGGACCCATCCCACTGCTCTTTTTTGGGCATTCAGGGCTTGCTGGCTGTACCAGATAAACTGGGGGACCTGGTAAGCCTCTTTGCTTGGGTTGCGTGAGCCATGCATATAGAGGGAATTGAGTTGCGGGTTTTTTTCCAGCCCATGGTCTGAAAAATAGAGCAGAGAGGACGCGCTTCCCTGCAGACGTTTAACCACTTCGCCAATGAAAGCGTCGGTAAACAAAATCGCGTTATTGTAGCAATCTTCATATTTGTTGCCGGTATGCAGAATATTTGCGGATGCGGGATACCGATCGCACGCCATTTCATGGCTACCGTTAATATGCAGGAAAATTAATTTTTTGCCGGGGGTTTTAAGCGCCTCATCCAGAGCAGGTAAAAGCTCGGTGTCATAATGCGTGTCAATCCACTGGGCTTTCTGGCTGACAGAGGCAATCGCCACAATGTAATTGTTGCTTTTGCCAGTATTACCCTGGGCGCTAATCCATTCGGTGTGATAGCCCGTTTTTTTAGCAACGCTAACGATATTGTCAGCAAGCTTATCGGCGGTGAAGTGGTCCGGATCCGCTTTACTTAATATCATCGGCACGGAAAGAACGGTGGCTGACGCAGGAGCAATAGCATTGCTAAAAATGAGGGCGTCCTTCGCCAGCCCGGCTTCCACAGGCGTGGTATCCTGGTTAAATCCGTAGAGCTGCATATTGCTGCGGCGCGCGGATTCACCCACGATAACAACGTAGTTTTCGATGCCCGTGTCCTGATACTGCAAGGCCGGATAATTGACGCTGTGCTGACTAATTTTCTGCGCCAGGGCGTTATCACGATGGGCAATAATAAACTCTGCACCCGTGTAAAACGGCGTATTGGTTAAGATTCGGGAGCTTAGCGGATAATAAACTTCAAGGTCGTGGCGTTTTTTTAGCCAGTTTGCCGTTGAGTACCAGCCTAAATAAACGGCAAGCAGAACGAAGCCGATAGCTTTCACCCGGGAAGAAGCATGCTCGCTAGCGGATTTGATTGCATACCAGGTGACAATAAAGTAAGCCGCCACGGCGGGTAAACAGTTCAGGTATAAACCCGACATGCTTTTCACTTCGGCGACGTGAGTACCGAGAATACTCATCGCAAAGACGGTGTTAAATTCGCTCTGGTAGACGCTCCATGTACTGTAGGCAATCGCAAAATTCAACGTGAGCAGGGTAGTTAAAACGAATGCGACGATCTTACCGGGAAGCGAGCGATAGACAGCAGCGGCGCAAACCAGTAACAACGCATTACAAATCGCGATGCGTACTGCGAACCTGGCCGGTTGCGTTAAAAATACTGGCCATAATTGAATCAGCACGGAAACGAGCAGCAAAATCAAAAAATGGCTGCTGAGTTTTTTATTAATAATCAGTGCTGACGTTTTGGCAAAAGACATTGTTTAACGCAAATCATTGGGGTAAAGGTGCGATAGTTTATCGCGTTTACCCCGGTAATATGAGATGACAAAAAGTGCTTTTTACTACTTTGTTGTGGTTTTGTTGAGAATTCAATGGGTGTCCTGCGTGTAATGAAAAACAGGCAATCCCAGCTTTAAGCGCAGCGCCAGCAAGCGGGCCGTCAAGCCAAATAATAACGTAGCAATGACCACAACATCATGGCTCGAAACATAATGTTGTAAAGCGATATACAGAACGGCAGAGGCAAAGGATATTCCGGCGTAAAGCTCTTTCTGAAAAACCAGCGGAATACGCTTGCAGAACATATCGCGCAGTACGCCGCCAAATACACCCGTTACGACCGCGGCGATAGTGGCAATGACCGGGCTTTCACCCATATCCAGCGCGATTTGCGCCCCGATAATGGAGAAAACCACCAGACCCAAAGCATCAAGGACTAAAAACAGACGGCGAAGATGGGGCATAACCGGCGCAACGATGGTGGTCAGCACGGCGGCAATCGCGACAATAACAATGTATTCAGGGTTTTTTACCCAGCCAAGCGGATAATGTCCCAGCAGAATATCGCGTACCGATCCGCCTCCCAGGGCTGTGGCGGTAGCAATAATGATCACCCCAAACGTATCCATACGACGGCGACCAGCGGCAAGTGCCCCCGTCATGGCTTCAGCCGTGATCCCAACGAGATAAAGAATATGTAGCAGCATGTCTTCCCCCAGCGTGTAGGGCGGCAGAGTAGCGTTTTGTGCAGCAGGTCACTATTTAGTTTTTTTTGTGGGAGTAAGCAAGGCCTACTTTTTCTAATCCTAAAGCAGGCTTTTTGCCGTTTTATAGGCGTTATTTTCTGTGTTTACAGATTACTTTTTTTCATGAGTCAGGGGCGTTGAGTGAAAATCTGACGAAACATTGGCACAAGCGCTTTATTGCCCGTCTCGCTGAGATGGTTATCGTCGAAATAGTGCGGTTCAAGGTTTTTGCTTCCCATACACCGCCCTGCGCTGCACAGAAAAGGCGTAGGGTCCAGTACCCTCACGCCGCAGGTTTTTGCGGCCTGGGATTGCGCATGCAGTATTGCGCTGTTTCGACTTTGATACTCCGCCAGAGGAATGGAGATATCCTGCGCTTTTTTAGACGTCATTAAGCGATGGGAGAGCGTACGAGGCACGTTTACATCCATTTCGGGAACCGGATTGACCAGCACCACCGGATGTTCGCGATTAAGCGTACAGGCCATCTTTACGATGGACGCCGCATACTGCTGTAAATAGTCTTTATCGTCCAGGGAGCCTGTGTTGAATTTCACCTGCTTTTGCTCAGCATAGTGAGTCAGGCGGTTAACAATGACAACCGGGACGTTGGCCGGGTAGGCTTTTAATTTTTCACTCAGCGAGCGGTTAAATTTGCCGCAGCGTTTACTTTCAAGCAGCGTGGCATCAGCCAGCGTAGGGCAACCGGAATAGGTAATGCCGACCACCGAACCACGATCCGCGGCGGCTGCAGCGAGGGCAGTGGCTGCGGCTTCGGCGTGGCTGTCGCCGATAATGATGGCTGCCGGTGTTCCGGTACCGTAAAAACTCATGTGCGTTTTTGGGTCGGCGGCATAGTTTTTATTGTTCGCTTCGGCGGCTATTCGATCGACCTGCGCATCAGGACGGCTGGCAATCATGTCGTTTTTAACCAGATAACTATATCCCCAGGCCGCCCCGACACTGCTAAACAGAATTATCCAGAATGCGGCAATGCTTCGCTGGTTTAAAAAGCGTTTGGCGGGTTGCTCAATCAATACCCATGAGATCCATCCGAGTAAAAAAGAGAGGGCAATGGCACCGACCACCCAGAGTCCGTTGTGCTGCTGCCCGGCATAAATGAGATACACCGCAACAGGCCAGTGCCACAAATAGACTGAATAAGAACTTAAACCCACCCAGCGAAGGTTACGGTCTGCAAGGCTAATCAGTGAGCTGTCGTTGCTGTAGATGACCAGCATGGTACCGAGGATGGGCAGCAGGGTTAATCCGCCCGGCCAGGCGCTTTCAGTGCTAATGCAAAAAACAGAAGCCGCGATGAGTGTATATCCCAGCAGCGTCGTGATTGTGCGCAATGCCCTGGTGAGGATTAAACGGTTTGCCCCATACCAGACGAGGCCGCCACAGAGCATTTCCCAGGCGCGATAGGGCATCAGATAAAACCGGGTAGCGTCATTCACTGTGGCACTCATGCTGAACCAAAATGCGCCCAGCGTGAGTACCAGCAGGCATAAGCCGGTATTAACCCATTTTCTGAACGGATATAACGCCATAATGATAAAGGGTAATACCAGATAAAACTGCCATTCAACCGAGAGTGACCATGTATGCAGGAACCAGTTTTCATGCGAGTCGGTGGCAAAATAATCCCCGGACTCTTTTTTTAACTTTATATTGGATATAAAAATAACAATATAGCCAATATAATTTCCGAGTTTTCGGTATTCATTTGTCGGAAGCCAGAATAAGGTCGCCAGCGCCATGATAATACACAGCATAAGCAATGCAGGGATGATGCGTTTAGAACGCGCAGCGTAAAATTCTATAAGATTAAACGAACGCTTTTCGAGGCCGGTGGATATAATTTTTGTCATCAGAAAACCAGAGATCACAAAGAAGATATCCACGCCAACAAACCCGCCCGGGAGCAGAGCCGGCGCGAAGTGGTAAAGCACCACGGAAAGAATGGCAACGCCACGCAGCAGGTTGATATCCTGGCGGAATTCGCGGTCAACAGTGAGGCTTTTGCTTTCCTCTAATGTTAAGTTGATGTTTGCCATTCACTTTTCCGATCGCTATTTTATCTTTTAATTAAAACGCCGGAGAGTGTATCAAAACTGATCAGTAATTTCTTATGTTCTGATGCCAAACGAAAAAGGCCACTGCATCCAGCGGCCTTTTAAACAGAGATAAGGAAGGTTACTCGATTGGATCTGAATGTTGAGTAATGCTGTATATGCTTTGATTTACAAGTGTTTTCTCTAATCGTCTTTTCGATTAGCTACGCCCTTAAGTACACCGTAAGCAGATGCTATGTTGTATATGCTGCTTAATTGCTCAACGCAGCGTGGCCACAGATTCCAGATCTCACGTTCATCGAAAAGCACTGTTTTATGTCTAGCAAGTAAGGCAGTCAAGCGTGAACGCCCTAACTGTTGTCTGAGACTGGCTTTCAGCGCTATTACGCTGGGCTCTTTTGGGTCAGCTAAGCAGGTATCGAAACCCGCCTGTGTGAGTAGGAACGGAGATTCGTTAAGCTACTTAACTTCAATAGATTTATACAATACGTAAGGATACGCAAAGCTTTTATTTCTCTCTGAAGAAAAGTGATAGCGTTAGAGCAAAACACAGGAGAGACAGATGAGTTTACCAATGCCGTGGAGTTTGGCTGGACGCCTCTTCAAATGGGGTTGGGAAAAGATCACACGATTATGGTTACTGAAAACCTATCAGAAATCGCATGAGTATAAATTCCGGCGCTATCATTTAGGCGCACACTGGAAACCACTTGGTGAGCATTTAGAGTACTCGGTGCGGCTTGCCCATTCAGCCGATCATGAGTCGGTTAAATCCCGCGTGGCGTTTCGGGCAAAAGGGGCGCTTGTGGAGAACCTCTCGCTTTATTTCGAGGCGTCAGGGCATGGTATCCGTTACCAGCAGAAAATTGAGCTGGCCAATCTGGACCAGTCTGTGCTGATTGTTAACCTAAACCAGATACCGCGTCAGGAACTCATGGAGGTTTCTGAACGCGGAATTTATTTTTCAATTACTGAAATAAAGTTTATTCAGTGCGTCATTACGCTACCAGGTGGCAAAAAACAACCATCTTTTAACTCGCAACGGTTTTCTCTGATGCATGGCTGGCTCTTAAGAGACACATGGAAAAGACGCTGGGGTGTGGTCTGGAATTGTAATGCAATTGAGGATGCAAAAACTGAAATGAAGTCGTTCTGGCGCTGGCGACTGGGGGAATACCGCTATTTCTCGCTTAACTACCCGAGTTTTAGGCCCCTTACTTTGAATGGTATGTTTCGCAAAGGCCTGTGCAGACTGCTTATTAACCCCTATTTAATAACGCTGCAGTTCTGGCTGGCAATACACTCCGGGCGATATACTCTGGGCGACGGCAGGCTTATGTTTAGCCGTAAGAGAATTAAAAAAATGAAGTCACGCAAAATGGCAAGGCTCTGACTTCTGCTGCTGTGTTATAGTCTGGATGAACCTGAGTCGATCCTTGTTGAAGAAGACAAACGCTAAGCAACTTCCGCTCTTGGCACAAGAGGACTGACACTCTGGCTTATATCCGCTATGAGCGAGGAATGGACAGTTACACTCATCACCAACGCCAATAGCTTCATTACGAGTATAGAGCTGTATTAATCAATGGGGGAGGTCTACCCGGGATTTTCGACGTATGGATTTGATGCTGGTGTCAAAATTAAAATGAGCAGTGTAGAGAGAGACAAGTATCTTGGGTATAGTTTTGCGGTTGTGGCGATAGGTGTCATAATCACAACTACTTTCATAACCCCTAATCCTACATCTTATCAATATACAGTTTACCGAATAGTTCTGGCTCAAGCTGCTGGAGGTATTGGTTCAGTTCTGCCTGGTCTCCTGGAAGTAAAATATAAAGGATGGTTAAGAGCATCTGGCGCAGCGGCATTTTTGGCTATAGTGTATTTCAAAAGCCCAGCTTTGCTTGAACAAAATCCCGAATCTGCAAGTAAACCTGTGCCGCCTACCGTGATTGATGCATATGCCGTTAATAGTTCCAATCGCGATAGATACCTCGAATTATTTCGAACAGGACAGTTTGGTCAGCGGGACAAGCTGCGCATCGGTTGTGTTGAGTGGAGTGAATCATCGTGCGTGGCTGCTGGTAATTTTTTGCGATTGTTAAGTGACGCTGGCTGGGAAATCGATTCTGACGCTGTATTCAGAATGCAACCATCCGTGCCAGTTGAGGGCGTATCGATTGTAAGCCGCGGCGATGATCTGGTCGGTTTGCCGAAAGTACCACCCCACATGGGCCGCTGGAGTCGATCAGACATTAGCTATGAAATTTTGACAGCGGCATTCAAATTGATGGGAGTTCCGGTTTATTTTTCCAGTGACCCAACATTACAACCAGGTACTACCGGAGTGTACTTTGGACCGAAACTGGATGTACCAATCAAGCAAAAAGATGAGAATGCACGACGTGAGCTTCTCCGCTACGTCGGTTTGGGAATGGCTATTCAGCGAGCTTGCTCTCAGCAGTCCGTCGAAGTTTGCGCGGATGAGCTTTTTTCCTGGGAAACCTCTGTATCTTCGTTTCTTAGGCTGCAGCGATTCAACTCCGATGCCGTAAACAGATGGCTTGCCTTGCCGCATGCTAATGCGGCTGCGGCAACTGCAGACATGAAAATAAAGCCAGGTATGTTAATGCCATTTGTACTGGGCATCGAATAACTTTACCTCATGTGAGGATGAATGAGCGTCTGGTAGGTCGCCTGGCAGTTAGCGCTTTCTTTTTGTGAAAGCCTGCGGAATAGAACTGGTGTTCTACGATGCGTGGTTTGGCGAAGAGTCAGTATTGAAGCACTGGTATTGGACAATTAAAACCACGATTTGCTCATGCGTCGAAATTTAGACGCCTATTGGCTGCTGCAATGGCCTCGGGGACTCGGTTCGTCAGAAAGCCCCATCCAGAGGTAGTTTCGGCTATATCTATGATAATAAAAGGGTTTATTGAGCTGCGGTTCGCCACGGCCCGGAGCGCAAAATCTGATGAAGAGTGCATGGCCTGTATAAAAAATCTTAGGACAGAGATCGAAAACCTTGAAGAACAGGGGCGAATGCTACGTACGAAAGCTGCTAAGCTTTACGCCAAAGTGGAGTTCGTCCGGGAAAATAACAAAATTGTGGGTTACGTAATTTCTGCTGTGAACGTAGTGCTTTCGGGAGCAGAGATAGCTTTAGGAACAACGTTACTTGCCAGCGCTAATCCATTGGGTTTGTTGGCTGGAGCAATACTTGTTGTGGATGGATTTAATGGCCTAAGCAAAGAATTTAGCCATCAAGTGCTTCATGATTCTACATCTGAAGGGTTTGCTGCTAATGCAGCTATGGCTACGGCTGAATTTATGGGGTTTAGTTCTAAAAGTGGATTAGGCGTATATAAATCAATCTCACTTGTTGCTAATGCTTACAGCATATTTGGTTTAATAAGGAAGCCTGGATCATGGAGACTGTTTCGCTACATACCAGTCGATTATTACAGAAAAGTCAGTACATTAAGCAGGCCAAAACTAACCATGAAAATAGTTGGATACGGCGTGAAGGCAAAAGTTATTTTTGATCTGATGATAATTACTGATCGCCCTCAATCCTAGACGCATATTGTTTATACCGCCAAGCTTTAAATGCGAGTTTGGCGGGCGCCAAATACCAGATAAAAGGTAATCCTACAATCAACGAAAAAGCCAAAGATAGTGTGTTATTTTTCGTCGATAAAACAGATGTAAAAATCAGGATTATGAAAGCAACAATAGTTATCCACTTAGCTACATTAAATCGTTTTGCTAAATCATGAATCACTTCATCAAGAGTTCCCCCAAAATCTTCCACATTGCTTTTAATTTTCTGAAGATCTGTATGGCTGAAGCCGGACTCTAGCAATGTCTTTTCGCTAACTTTCATGGTTCTTTATCCTTAAAACTCACCAGAACATCAAAGGTAAGTTTACCTGAAATCGGACGATAAATCGCCACATACAACCTCAGTTTTTATATTGACTTTTTTATATTTAAAACAATAACTTATGTAGTTGCAGTGGTTTTACACAATTGGACGTTAAACCCCGTTACGTACTTGTGCATTTTATGCAACCCCATGTCTTAAAGGTATCGCGATACAATATGAGACTATATAAAACAAAAAAGACCATGATTTACAATGGTCTTTTTATGACTTAGTGAGACAACGCGAGATCGCGTGAAACACTACTCAATATTCTGAATCTGCTCGCGCATTTGCTCAATCAGTACCTTGAGCTCAATTGCTGAATTCGTCACCTCAGCATTGATCGACTTAGATGCCAGAGTGTTCGACTCGCGGTTGAACTCCTGCATCATAAAGTCGAGGCGGCGACCTACGGCTTCTTTCTTCTTCAGAATGTTGTAGGTCTCTTTAACGTGCGCTTCCAGACGATCCAGCTCTTCAGCGACGTCAACGCGCTGCGCCATCAGCACCAGCTCTTGTTCCAGGCGGTTGTTTTCCAGCTGAACTTCCGCTTCTTCCAGTTTGGCAACCAGGCGCTCGCGCTGCCACTGCAGCACTTCTGGCATATGCGTGCGCACTTTTGCCACTTCGGCGCTGACCCCTTCAAGGCGCTGCTCAATCATCGCTTTCAGAGCCTGGCCTTCGGTTTCGCGGGCAACGATAAAGTCATCCAGCGTGCTGTCGAGGGCGGCAAGAATTTCAGCGGCAATCGCGTCCAGATCCTGCTCACCGGCGGCCATCACGCCAGGCCAGCGCAGAATATCAACCGGGTTGATTTCGCCTTCATCGCTCTGCATTTTGACCCAGTTCGCCGCATTGACGAGCTGTTTCGCCAGTTTTTCGTTAAGGATGAGTTCGCCCTGCGCGCTGGCATCAGGCTCAAAACGCAGATTACATTCCACTTTGCCGCGCGTCAGACGGGTACGGATACGCTCACGTACCACCGGCTCAAGGCTGCGGAACTGCTCCGGCATACGGAAATACGTTTCCAGGTAACGCTGGTTTACCGAGCGCATTTCCCATGTGGCGCTACCCCAGCTACCCTTGATTTCACGCCGGGCGTAGGCGGTCATACTGCGGATCATAGACATTCCCGTTTTTAAAGGAGAGATGGGGGGATTATAGCTTTCGGGGGCTTCTCAGGATAGGAATAAGCGTCCTTTATCCGTATAATGCGCAGCCACATTCGTTTCAAGCCGGAGAATTCATCATGCGTCCAGCAGGTCGTAGCGCCAATCAGGTGCGTCCCGTCACTCTGACCCGTAACTATACAAAACACGCTGAAGGCTCCGTTCTGGTTGAGTTTGGTGACACTAAAGTGCTGTGCACCGCCTCCATCGAAGAAGGCGTTCCGCGCTTCCTGAAAGGCCAGGGCCAGGGCTGGATCACGGCTGAATACGGCATGCTGCCGCGTGCGACCCATACCCGTAATGCCCGCGAAGCGGCAAAAGGTAAGCAGGGCGGTCGTACCATGGAAATTCAGCGTCTGATCGCGCGTGCGCTGCGCGCCGCTGTTGACCTGAAAACGCTGGGCGAATTCACCATCACGCTGGACTGCGACGTCATTCAGGCCGACGGTGGTACGCGTACCGCCTCCATTACCGGGGCCTGTGTAGCGCTGGCGGATGCCCTGAATAAACTGGTTGCGGCCGGTAAGCTGAAAACGAATCCAATGAAAGGCATGGTTGCAGCGGTCTCCGTGGGCATCGTTAACGGTGAAGCGCTGTGCGATCTGGAATATGTCGAAGACTCTGCCGCTGAGACCGATATGAACGTGGTCATGACCGAAGACGGTCGTATCATTGAGGTGCAGGGTACCGCAGAAGGCGAACCCTTCACTCACGAAGAACTTCTCACCTTGCTGGCTCTGGCCCGAGGGGGAATTGAATCTATCGTAACGACGCAGAAGGCGGCGTTAGAAAATTGATTTTAAAGGCGACTGATGAGTCGCCTTTTTTTTGCCTGTAAGACAGAAAAGACAAAGGAGCGAATCCATGAAACCGTATCAGCGCCAGTTTATTGAGTTTGCGCTTAACAAGCAGGTTCTTAAGTTTGGCGAGTTTACGCTGAAATCCGGGCGCAAGAGCCCCTATTTCTTCAATGCCGGGCTGTTTAATACCGGGCGCGATCTGGCATTGTTAGGCCGTTTCTATGCCGAAGCGCTGGTGGACTCCGGGATTGATTTTGACCTGCTGTTTGGCCCGGCCTATAAAGGCATTCCGATTGCGACCACCACCGCGGTAGCGCTGGCGGAACACCACGATCGCGACGTGCCGTACTGCTTTAACCGCAAAGAGGCCAAAACTCACGGTGAAGGAGGGAATCTGGTCGGCAGCGCGCTGCAGGGCCGCGTGATGCTGGTGGATGATGTGATCACCGCGGGCACGGCGATCCGTGAATCGATGGAGATTATTCAGGCTAACGGGGCGACGCTGGCTGGCGTGCTGATTTGTCTGGATCGTCAGGAGCGGGGTCGCGGCGAGATCTCCGCCATTCAGGAAGTGGAGCGTGATTATCATTGCTCAGTGACGTCAATCATCACCCTGAAAGACCTGATTGCCTACCTGGAAGAGAAGCCTGATATGGCTGACCATCTGGCGGCGGTACGCGCATACCGGGAAGAGTTCGGGGTGTAATTGTATTGCCCGGTGGCGCCAGCTTTACCGGGCAATACAACCCCAGGCCGGATAAGGCGAAGCCGCCATCCGGCAACGATGTTATTGTAACTGGGCAGCCACTAGCGGCCAGCGGGCGTCAAAATCGTCCGTTGGGCTGTATTTGAACTCGCTGCGCACAAAGCGGGAGAGCATCCCTTCGCAAAACGCCAGGATCTGGCTCGCCAGTAGTGTTTCATCCGTGCTGTAACCTTCACCTTCACGCATTTTCTTCTCGCGCAGTACCTGGCGCAGTTGCGCTTCTATACGCTCGAAAAGCTGATTAATGCGGCCCTGCAGTCTGTCCTGCTCGAACATCAGCGCGTGGCCGGTCAGGATACGGGTTAAACCCGGATTGCGTTCACCAAAGCCCAGGATTAACAGCACAATCAGACGCAGACGCGCGGTGGTGTCTTTTTCGTCTTTCAGGATCAGGTTGATGCGTGTGATCAGGCTGTCTTCGATAAATTCGATCAGGCTGTCGAACATCCGGGTTTTGCTCGGAAAATGACGATACAGCGCCGCTTCAGACACACCTACGGAGGCGGCCAGTTTGGCGGTGGTGATGCGTTGACTACCATCGCTGGATTCAAGCATCAGCGCCAGAGATTGAAGTATTTCTTCGCGACGATTCCTTTTCGCGGTTTGTTTTTCTGCCATGTTACAAAATACCCCTGAAAATAAGCACTTGTCAGGCTGGCATCCACACAGCGACCGCAAACTGACGTTTGCGGTTTGTTATGACGTTATGGCGCTGTGAGATGCGTGTCTGTCGGGCGGTTATTTGCGCCCGGAATGGCCGAAGCCGCCTTCGCCACGGTCGGTGGCATCAAAGTCTGCCACCAGGTTAAATTCTGCCTGTACCACCGGTACAAAGACCATTTGCGCAATACGCTCACCCGGTTCAATGGTGAAACTGTCCTGACCACGGTTCCAGACGGAGACCATCAGTTGACCCTGGTAATCGGAGTCAATCAGGCCCACCAGGTTACCCAGCACGACGCCATGCTTATGGCCGAGGCCAGAACGCGGCAGGATCACCGCCGCCAGAGACGGGTCAGCAATGTGAATGGCCAGGCCAGTCGGCACCAGGGTGGTGGCACCCGGCGCCAGTTCTACGGCGTCATCGAGACAGGCGCGCAGGTCAAGTCCGGCAGAGCCGGAGGTGGCATAGGTTGGCAGCGGGAATTGCTCGCCAACACGCGGGTCCAGAATCTTAACGTCGATTTTTTTCATCATAACGGGTAACGATCTCGTCGAGTAATTGTTGGCCCAGGAGTTCCTTGCGCTCAAGCGGTAAGACTTTATCTCCATCCTGCCAGAAAAGGTGCAGTGCGTTGCTATCGCTGTTAAATCCTTGTGTGGCCAGCGATACGTCGTTCGCGCAAATCAAATCGAGGTTTTTGCGGGTACGTTTTTGCCGGGCATATTCTTCCACATTATTTGTTTCTGCGGCAAACCCAACAACGTAAGGACGGTGGCTTTTTAATGCGGCGACACCGGCAACGATGTCCGGGTTTTTCACCATTTTTAGTGTTAATTCATCACCTTGCTTTTTAATTTTCGCCTCGGCGATGGTCTCGGCGCGGTAATCTGCGACGGCCGCACAGCCGATAAATATTTGCTGGCTTTGCGCATGCGCCTGCACGGCGGCTTCCATCTCCAGCGCGGTGGTGACGTCAATTCGCGTGACAAACGCAGGCGTAGGCAGCGACACCGGGCCACTCACCAGCGTCACGTTCGCGCCGCGTTTTGCTGCCGCGGCCGCAATCGCAAAGCCCATTTTGCCGGAGCTGTGGTTGGTGATATAGCGCACGGGATCCAGCGGCTCACGCGTTGGACCTGCGGTAATCATGATGTTGAGATGTTGCAGATCGTTGACAGGCGAAAAATGCGCGGCGGCCATATCGACAATGGTTAGCGGGTCAAGCATACGCCCTGGGCCAACGTCACCACAGGCCTGGCTGCCGCTGTCCGGCCCCCAGATCAGCAGGCCGCGCGAGGCCAGCGTCTCCAGATTATGCTGAGTCGCCGCGTTGCGGTACATCTGCTGGTTCATGGCAGGCACAACGGCAACAGGCGCAGGTGTGGCCAGACAAATGGTGGAGACCAGGTCGTTTGCCATACCAGCGGCCACCCGGGCGATTAAATCCGCGGTGGCGGGGGCAAGGATAACCAGGTCAGCCCATTTCCCCAGCTCAATATGGCCCATCGCGGCTTCAGCGGCCGGATCAAGCAGACTGTCTGATACCGGATATCCTGAAACCGCCTGCAGGCTCAGTGGAGTGATAAAGGCTTTACCGCCTTCGGTTATCGCGACCCGCACATCGGCCCCGCGCTCGCGCAGACGACGCACCAGCTCTGGCGCTTTATAGGCAGCAATACCGCCGCTCACGCCAAGAACGATTTTTTTACCGGCCAGGCTCATCATGATTCTTTCCTGTTGGGTTTCACCAGAGAGCGGGCATTTTATCACAATCCCTAAAACCGGGTGATGTTGTCCTTCGGGCTCTTTGCGAGGCGCTACGCAAGAACGCAACGTGGCCGTCGAGCGGCTGGCTGGCCTGTGGCAGCATGAGGTTAAAAAAGGAGAAAGAGCATGGAAGACGAGGATGAGCAGCTGCTGCCGCGCGAAAAGCTGCTGCGCAATGGCGTCACACTGTTAAAAGACGATGAACTGCTGGCGCTCTTTTTACGTACCGGCACGCCAGGAAAAAACGTCTTTACGCTGGCAAAAGAGCTGATCGCGCATTTTGGTTCACTGTATGGGCTGTTGACCGCCGATCTGGCGCAGTTTAAGCACGTCGAGGGGATCGGCGTGGCGAAATATGCCCAGTTACGGGGCATTGCCGAACTTGCTCGCCGTTTTCACAATGTTCGCATTGAGAAGGAAGAGCCGATCCTGACCCCCGTGATGACGCGCGAATTTCTGCAAAGCCAGTTAACGGATGCCGAACGTGAGATCTTTATGGTGATCTTTCTCGACAACAGAAACCGGGTGCTGAAACATAGCTGTCTCTTTGCGGGCACATTAAGCCATGTTGAGGTGCATCCGCGTGAAATTGTGCGGGAAGCGATAAAAGTGAATGCAGCGGGCGTGATCCTCGCGCATAATCACCCCTCTGGCTGTGCACAACCAAGCAGAGCTGACAAAGAGATCACCGAACGCATTATCAAATGCTGTCAATTCATGGACATTCGTGTGCTGGACCATCTGATAATTGGCCGCGGAGAGTACATTTCTTTTGCAGAACATGGCTGGATTTAGGCTATTTCTCGCGATCCATCGGGATCTTTGTCTGTTCGGGACTTGAGCACACCGCCGAGTCAGCGTATACTACGCCACCTTTGAGAATCTCGGGTTTGGCATTTGGGCCTGGCAATCGAGAGTTCACTTAGAACTATGCGATGACCGGGCTGTAAAGCCTGACGAGGCGCCGATACCCCATACGAAGCTCGAGCTAATTTGATTTTTGGAGAATAGACATGTCCCGAGTCTGCCAAGTTACTGGCAAGCGTCCGGTGACCGGTAACAACCGTTCCCACGCACTGAACGCGACTAAACGCCGTTTCCTGCCGAACCTGCACTCTCACCGTTTCTGGGTTGAGAGCGAGAAGCGTTTTGTCACCCTGCGCGTATCTGCTAAAGGTATGCGTGTAATCGATAAGAAAGGCATCGATACAGTTCTGTCTGAACTGCGTGCCCGTGGCGAAAAGTACTAAGTACTTAAAGAGGAAATAAATCATGGCTAAAGGTATTCGCGAGAAAATCAAGCTGGTTTCTTCTGCTGGTACAGGTCACTTCTACACCACCACGAAGAACAAACGTACTAAGCCGGAAAAACTGGAACTGAAAAAATTCGATCCAGTTGTACGCCAGCACGTACTGTACAAAGAAGCTAAAATCAAATAATTTTAGCTTTCTTGTATCGAAAAACCCCGCAACTGCGGGGTTTTTTGCATTCTGCATCTCAACGGAGGAACCATGCCTGAATTACCTGAGGTAGAGACCAGCCGCCGCGGCATTGAGCCCCATCTGGTCGGAGCGACGATTCTTCACGCCGTTGTCCGTAATGGACGATTGCGCTGGCCGGTGTCCGATGAGATCCATGCCCTGAGCGATAAACCCGTCCTGAGCGTGCAGCGCCGGGCGAAATATCTGCTGCTGGAACTGCCCGACGGCTGGATTATTATCCATCTGGGAATGTCCGGCAGCCTGCGCATTCTTACCGAAGAACTGCCTGCGGAAAAGCACGACCACGTCGACCTGGTGATGAGCAACGGTAAAGTGCTCCGTTATACCGACCCACGACGCTTTGGCGCGTGGCTGTGGACCAAAGAGCTGGAAGGGCATAACGTGCTCGCGCATCTGGGGCCAGAGCCGCTCTCAGACGCGTTTAACGCGGAATACCTGAAAGCGAAGTGCGCGAAGAAGAAAAGCCCGATTAAGCCCTGGCTGATGGATAACAAACTGGTGGTCGGCGTGGGGAATATCTATGCCAGCGAATCACTGTTTGCCGCCGGGATCCATCCCGATCGGCTGGCCTCTTCCCTCTCCGCTCAGGAGTGTGAACTGCTGGTCAGAGTGATTAAAGCGGTACTGCTGCGCTCGATTGAACAGGGCGGAACAACCCTGAAGGACTTCCTGCAAAGTGATGGCAAGCCGGGCTATTTTGCCCAGGAGCTGCAGGTGTATGGCCGTAAAGGTGAACCCTGCAGAGTCTGCGGCACGCCGGTGATTGCCACGAAGCACGCCCAGCGCGCCACGTTCTACTGTCGTCAATGCCAGAAATAGCGCTACTTTAGCTTTGCCATCAATGCCTGGTGGACGTTATCCGGCAGGAAATGGGTGACATCGCCGTGATGACGCGCCACCTCTTTTACCAGCGTGGAAGAGATAAACGACCACTCTTTGGAGGGCATCAGGAATACGCTCTCCAGCTCCGGCATCAGATGGCGGTTCATGTGCGCCAGCTGCATCTCATACTCGAAGTCTGCCACCGCACGCAGACCGCGGATAAGAATGTTTGCCTGCTGAGCGCGGGCGAAGTTCGCCATCAGATCGCTAAACCCGACCACTTCAACATTCGGCAGGTGCGAAATGGCATCGGTAGCCAGCTGCACGCGCTCGTTCAAATCAAACATCGGTTTTTTGCTGGGGCTGGCGGCAATCGCCAGAATCACCTTATCGAACATGCACGCCGCACGGGTGATGATATCAAGATGACCGTTAGTGATCGGATCGAAGGTACCCGGATAAATCGCTTTTGTGCTCATGGCTCACGTTTTCTCAGAGTAGCCGCGGCAGAGCGCCCACAGCTCGGTGTATTTGTTGAAAGTATACTGTGCATTCACCACCGCCAGTAACCACCCCTGTTTACCGTCCAGTATGCCGCCACGCAGCAATAGCGTCTTCAGAAACGCCCCCAGCGTGTGGGTAAAGATTCCGGTCAGCGTGGTCTTTTTACCGCGCTGGTGACGCTCCTGCGCCCATGCGGTGGCGTAGTTAAGCTGTTTACGCTGGAAGCTGGCGAAATCCCGACAGGTCAGGTGCAGCAGGTCGCCCGTCAGGGGGATCACCTGCGCGCTACCACAGTCCAGAGATTCATGGACCAGGTTGTCGTTGTACTGGTAACGTTCGCGCTCGTAGAGGCGCATCACACGGTCTGGATACCAGCCGCTGTGGCGCATAAACCGGCCGAGGAAGTAGTTGCGGCGGGCAATGCTGTATACCGCGCCAGGCTGAGGCGAGGCAAGCACCGCCTGAATGGCCTGCTGAAGTTCTGGCGTGACGCGCTCGTCAGTATCGAGCATCAGGACATAATCGCCCGTGGCGTATCCCTGCGCGCGCTGGCGCTGGATGCCATAGCCTTGCCAGTCCGTGTCGATAAAAACCCTGGCGCCCGCTGTCCGGGCAACGTCTACCGTGTTGTCCGTGCTGCCGGAATCGAGCACGACAATTTCGTCAGCCCAGGCAACGGAAGCCAGGCAGTCCGGAAGCAGGTCGGTGGCGTTTTTGGCGATCATCACGACCGACAGACGCGTTGACATTAGTGGCTCCGCTGAGGCAGATAAGGTTGCAGAAGTTGCAGCAGACGGGTGAGTGCGCCCTGGTTCTGATGCAGCACTTCGACGGCATGGCGACCGTACCACAGGCGGTAATCTTCGTCAGTCAGAAGGGTCGAGACCTCTTTGACCACGGAGTCCGCATCGGTCACGGTGATTAAACCCTCGGCCTGCTGCAATTTTGCGCAGATATCTTTGAAGTTAAACGTGTGCGGCCCCATCAGCACCGGAATGGCATGCGCTGCCGGCTCCAGCGGGTTATGGCCGCCGCGCGCCACCAGGCTGCCGCCGACAAAGGCCAGATCGGCAATGCCGTAGAGCAGCATCAGCTCGCCCATCGTATCGCCAATCACCACCTGGGTACTGCCGGAAGGGATCTCACCGCTGCTGCGCAGGGTGTAGCTGAAACCGCCTTTCTGCACCATTTCGCGGGCATCTTTAAAACGTTCGGGATGGCGTGGAACGAGGATTAGCAGTAAATCGGGGAATTTTTCCAGCAGCTGACGGTGAGCCTGCAGGATAATGGCCTCTTCGCCATCATGGGTGCTGGTTGCAATCCAGACCTGACGACGCGGCGCCCACTGGCGACGCAGGGTGATTGCACGAGCAGCAAGTTCAGGGGTAACAGAAATATCAAACTTCAGGCTGCCCGTTACCGCGAGCTGGTTGCGTTTGAGCCCCAGAGAGACAAAGCGGGCGGCGTCTTCTTCGTTTTGCGCGGCAATCAGCGTAATTTTACCGAGCAGGCGACGCATAAATTTACCCAGCTTGCCGTAGCCTTTCGCCGAGCGCTCTGACAGGCGCGCGTTGGCAATCACCAGCGGAATTTTACGGGCATGCAGAGCGGAAATCATGTTCGGCCACAGTTCGGTTTCCATCACGATCACCAGTTTCGGGCGAACGGTATTCAGGAAACGATTCATGGCGCAGGGCAGATCGTAAGGGAGATAGACGTGATGAACGTCTTTGCCAAAAGCGGATAACGCGCGCTCCGAGCCGGTCGGCGTCATCGTCGTGACGGTGATCGGCAACGACGGATAGCGGTGACGCAGGGCGCGCACCAGCGGGATCGCCGCCAGCGTTTCACCGACAGAAACGGAATGCAGCAAAATACCGTCCGGTGCGACTTTATTGCGGCAGAAGCCATAGCGCTCAGCCCAGCGTTTACGATACGCAGGCGCTTTACGGCTACGAAGCAACAGTCTCAGCCACACCAGCGGCTGAATGATGTAGAGCAGAGCGGTATACAACAATTCCAAGCGATTATCCGTTTTTTTTAGTTTCGGCGGGCAAATTCTAAGCATTTGGGCCGTCTAAAGCTATCTCTTTGGTGTTTTTAGGCATCCATTTGCCTGCGTTACGTTCATTCGCAGATAAAAAAACGGGCAATCGCTTGCCCGTTTATGATGCTTCAGATTAACGCTCCGCTTCGGGAAGCGCATTCAGATGGTAGGTTACGCGCTCCGACAGGCCGCGGATATCACCGCCGGTGATGAAGAAGCTGTCATCTTTTTGGTTAGGGTTGCTGACGTCATAACCCAGCATCTTGTTGATAAGCGTCGCCACCTGGTAATGGTTCAGCGGCATTTGCGGGCTGATGCTCTTCATGGCGTACTCCGGATCGTTACTGAAGTACAGGAACGGTACCTGAGCAATCGGCATTTCCACCACGGAGTGACCGAACAAACCGTTATCGCCCACGCGTTCGCCGTGGTCAGAGGTGATAAATACCAGGACCGGCAGTCTGGATTTCGCCATGGCCAAACGAATAGCGGATGCCAGTTCTTTATCGTACAGACGAACGGCGTCGTCATACTCATTTTTCTTCTGCGCCACATCATCACTCAGACGCGGCGTAGAGAACTTCGCGAAGCCCTGAGGGATGTTACGCTCGTACGGGATATGCGGCGCACGGCTGTTGAGGACCATCAGGAACGGCTTGTTCCAGTCCAGCGTGGCCTTTTCCACGGATGGCGTCAGGACAACGTCAGCACCGACATCTGGCGCCGGACGGATCTGCGTATCTTCCCATAAATCGATGTCATGGATGCCAATCCAGTTACTGAGACCTTCCAGCCCCTGAGCGGAGATAAAGGCGGTCTGATAACCCTGTTTCTTCGCGTTGGCAAAGATATTGGTGGATTTAGATTTATAGGCCCCGTAGTTATCCGGTTCACGCAGGTTGTTCACCAGCATTGGAATGGCCACACGCGTGGACACCGCGTTGGAGACAATCAGCCGGCCTGTACCCTGATACTGCTGCAGCAGCGCTTTCAGCTCTGGCGTGGTATCTCGCTCGTAGCCCAGGGCGCTGACGTGGTGCGGGTTAAGGCTCTCACCAATCGCCAGAATAATGGAGTATTTACCGGCGTGCGTTCCCGCAACAGGGGTGACCTGGTAAGGGTCGTAATGGGTCAGATTCTGGTTTTCACCCGACATCGCTTCCGGGATCAGGCGAATAGCGCTGAAGCTCATCGCGGACAGGCCGTTACGCAGCAGGGAGTGGCGCAGGTCTGGGTTGAATTTGTACATCTGCCCGTCGACCGCTTTGTAGAACTGGCCGACAAACATCACGACGATGGCAAGCAGGCAAGGAAGCGCAATCCATTTGTGCCAAAGTGGCGCCAGACGACGCGCAAAGACCAGCGCAAAGACGATGGCCACAATCATGATGGCGAAGTAGATGCCCAGTGAACCCAGACTGTCTGTGATCCCGCTGGCAATGTCTTTCGTTTCCACGAACGCCAGCCAGACTTCACTTGGGCCATAGAACTGACCGTAGAACTGGTAGTACACCGCTTCCGAAATCTGCACGATAAACGTGACGGCCAGCAGCAGGCGAGTCAGGAAGAAACGCGCACTGGCAGCAGCCAGCAGAGAGATGATCAGATACAGTGAGATATCACCGGATTTCGGCTGATAGACATGATCTTTCAGCAGAATGATGATTTCTGAGAGCGAGAACAGCAGCAGGAATGCCAGCGTCAACCCCAGGGTACGCAACAGATTACTGCGTGGGGTGAACGAAGAGGATGAAGTTGTTTTAAACATGGAAGGACTCTATTCCGATCAGAACTTTTTAGTCAGCGGGCGAATGGCTTTACCAAAGCCAAAGCGCAGTGCGCGAACCACCGTAGGGCGATTGTGCAATCCTTTACGCCAGATATCCTCAAACAGGGCGTACCAGCGTGCAGCGACCGCTTCGCGGGAATAGACCTGGAGACGTTTTTCACCCTGCTCGCGCATCTGACGATACAGTTCAGGGGAGTTTTTCAGCCGCATAATGGCATCGAAGGCTTCATCAGGGGTTTTGGCGATCAGGTAGTCCAGCTCACTCTCGCGGATTGCACGATAAGAGGGCTCGTCGTCGCAAACCATCACTGTTTTGCCCAGCCAGTTGTTAATGAGCTTACTGGCAGGCTTACGCGCCAGTTTGTGGTCGTGTGATTTGCGAAAGCTGATGCACACGTCCACGTCCTGGTAGTTGGTCCAGTTATCGAACGAGATGCGGAGCTCAATACCTTGTTCGGCAAGGCGTTGCTTAAAATTCCCTTCGCGGTATTCGTCCGGGAAACTGTCCACACGGCCAAAGAACGCGACGGTTTTGATGGTCTCGTCGGTGCGCTCACGGGGTTTCACGCCCGGCTGTGGCCAGTAGGGAACGAAGATACGGTTGTTATGGTTATCCACTTCCGGGTTCTGGTCGACGACAACATCGGCGCCAATGACGGGAGGACGGTCCGCACGTGCGACCACGGTGAAGCCACGCCATGGCTTCACGCGAGAGCCAAAGTCGTCGTTATGCATCAGGTTAATGGCATCGGGCCTGCATTCAGAGCCAAACGAACACTCGATTGCGTCACCATAATAGTGCTTCAGCGCCAGTGTGGTCTGGAACGTCCAGCCACCGCGGCCGCCACAATAAAATCGCTCCGGAATATCGTCAGGATTGACATGGTTATCCAGAAGGGTCTGGAAATCTGCGTAGTTTTTAGCGATGAAATCCGCGCGGGAGACCGCGTGTAATTTAAGTTTGCTCATAATTTCCGTTAGCCAAGAATTTTTTTAAGACGGAAGTAGCGACGTCCCAGACGCCACCGTTGGCGGAGGCCGCGCGCATTTTGCCAGATCAGGGTCCAGATACCGCGGTCGAAAAGCTCACGGGTGATCTCGCGTTTTTTGGCCATATCGTCAATGTTGTTAATGCTGTGCAGGATCCCCAGACCCTCTTTGGCGATTTGCCAGTGGCAGGCCGGCACGCGTTTCACCTGTTCCGGATAGCGCTTATTGATAGCGTCCAGCATCTCCAGAATCTTCATATAGTGGCGCGAGGAACGCATACGCGTATCGTCCGTGCCTGGGGTATGGGAAACGGAAGCGGAGTGGATCAGGTAATCGTAATAGACCTCATCAATATACTGCACGCGTCTGGCGGTGAGCAGCACTTCCGTCGTCCAGGGAATATCCTGATGACGCAGGCCGTGTTCAAAGCGAAAACCCTGCTCTTTAATAAAGGAGTGTCGATAGATATTCAGCCATGTCACGTGCAGGAACTTGCGGGATTCGAGCGCCATCTGCAGCCAGGTCGGGCCGTCCAACACGCCGGTTGACGCGAGTTTATCTGAAGGGAAGATCTTCTTCGACGGGCGTCCGTCATCATAAATATAGGTGCCGTTGCAGGTCGCGACGTCCAGTTGCCCGGCAAGCGCAATTTCCAGCAAACGCGGATACATCCCCGGGTAGATGACATCATCAATATCCGGAAACGCGACGTAATCGCCCGTTGCCATGGCGAGACCGGTATTACGGGCCGCGGAGACACCGCCATTAGGCTGGTCAATAACCTTAAAAAGACTGAATTCACTGGCGTAGCGGGCGATGATATCTGCAGAACCGTCAGTTGATCCGTCATTAACAATAATAAGTTCCAGACCTGGCAGATTCTGTTTCTTAATGCTTTCAAAAAAAGCGCTCAGGAAATTTTCGCCATTATAGACGGCGACAACGAGGCTTAATTGAGGCGTTCCAGACATGCTTACTCCGTAATGTCATGCGGTGAGATGCGGCCGACGAGCTTTACAGTAACGTACAATGGCTTTTCGACAGCCGGCAGGCAAAAGAGTTCTGATGGATACCTATGCGCCGGCATTTATGACCCCCGGCGCAAGGTACACGCGATCAGGTGGTTGTTTCTGTCTGTTTAGCGGGGCGTAATGCGCACATCCCAACCAGCAACCCGGTTAACAGCATATATTGCTCCAGGTAGTGATCTTTCAGATTGTGGTCGACCATGGTTCGCGAGAAGAAGCCAACCGTAAACAGCAGCAGGAACATCCCCACCATCGCGTTACCATGGCGGAACTCACGCCAGCCGATATACCAGCAGCCTGCCAGTAAAATCAGCCAGCCCGCGATGCCCGCAACGCCGTTCTGAATACCAAACTCAATCAGGCCATAGTGGCTGTGCGGGATATTAATGCGATTGTCCTGCGTGTCGCGACGCAATACGTAGCGGAAGGCCTCTTTGCGCGGTCCCATTCCCGCAGGATGCTCACCCACCAGTTTCCAGCCCTGATGGAAGAAGCTGGCGCGGCACCCGTTGGAGTGGTTCATTGGTCGGCCCAGATCGTTCCTCGGTACCGTCCCGTTAGTTTTGTTGTAGCAAAAGCTGGTGAAAGGCGCGTTCCAGCCTGTTACCGCATCATCTTCCAGGCTTTGCCAGCGCGGATCGGTTTTCCAGGAGGCATAGCCCAGAAGCGCGGAAACGATAATGATGCCCAGAAGGATACCACCAGTGAGCACCACGCGACTGCGACGCATACTGTGCAGGCTGAGCAGAATGAAGGTGGAGAACAGGCTGCCGACCAGGCCGATCGTTCCCCAGCGGGTATCAACTAACGCAGTGCAGACAAGGTTACACAGCAGCATAAAGGCGAGGAACGGTGTCTTCAGGCGTAAGAAACGCTGATGCAGCAGACCGCGCGCAAGCAGTTCGGCAAGCAGGAAACCGGTGATCATATTGACCTGGAAGCTCATGCGCGTGCGGTTATAAACAATCCGCGTTTCGCCCCAGTGGATCACGCCGTCTCGCCAGTAAAGCCAGGCGGTATCAAGCAGGTGAATACAGACGACGCCCCAGAAAAAAAGGACGACGAGAGTAAAGAAACGGGCAGCCGATAAAGAGGGGAAGCGCTCCTGAATCACCGGTAATAACACCAGCCCCGCACAGAAAAGTAATACCGGACGTAACCACTGACCATCCCAGGTCGATACCATTTCTTTAATATCTGGCGCGACAAAAAAGCCGTTAATCAGGATAAAGAAGGTTAAGGCCCACAGCACAATAAGCACGAACTTAATTTTGTTTAAGTCCAGCGCTTTTCTCGCCACGGAAGAGCTAAAGAAAAGACCGAGCGCCACCACAATATTAGGATAAATCAGACCGTTACGATGAAAAGGGAGCTGATCGTTTGGGATTGGCCAGATAAAACATAAAGCCAGTACAGACAGGACTAAAAGACCTGTCAGGATGTTACGAGTATTTGTCATAATTTTGGTACTGGTAAAGGATCTCGGCGTTAATACCGGTTAGTTAACAATGCCATGCGCAAATTCCACTGATTTCGAATGGAATAAAAGCCTGAGAAAATTACCACATAAGCCATAACTACAGAAGGACAATGTTTGTAAGCAAGATTAATCCGCCTGTGCATTACCGTAATACCCACGTATATAATCGGCAGTCTGAACAGCGCTTTCAGCTTAACGACAGGAAATGTATGCATATTGTTCACACTGAAGCAGACGGCGGCAAAGGCGGACAGCCTCTGCGCATTATTAACGAATCGCTAGGGATGATTCAGCGTGGCCATAAGGTGACTCTCCTGTGTCCGGAAACCGCGCCGCTGCACGCCCTGGCGCGCAATGCCGGGTTAACGGTGGTCACTATGCCGTTGAAGCGTAAGAACCTTAAAAACCTGCAGTTGCTGCGTCGCTGGCTGAAAGATAACCGACAGTCAATTGACGTCATTAACAGCCATAACTCTGCCGATACCTGGCTGGTGGCGCTGGCGAATTTGACGCTCTCCAGTCCCGTACCGCTGGTGAGAACCCGTCATGCGTCCGGCGTACCGCGTAACAACTGGACGACCCGCTGGCTGTTCCGCACGGCCTGCGCGCATATCGTGACCACCGGGGAGGCGCTGCGCCATCAGGTGGCAAACATTGGCGTGCCGATGTCCCAGAGCACGTCGGTGCCAAGCGGCGTTGATACGCAGCGTTTCCATCCGGGAGATAAGCACCAGGCCCGGGCGCATTGTGGTTTGTCTCAGGATGATTTCTGGCTGGGCGTGGTATCGCATTTGCGCCCGAACAAAGGCCATAGCGTACTGCTGCGCGCCCTGGCGAAAATCGACAATCCGCAGATCAGGCTGGCGATTGTTGGCGAGGGCCCGCACAAAGCGGCGCTGGAGCAGGAAATCACTGCCCTGGGGTTACAGCAGCGCGTAGTCATGGCGGGGCATCAATCCGATCCGGAACGCTGGTTCCCGGCATTTGATATTGCGCTCAGCCCTTCGCACGATATGGAAGGTGTCCCGCAGGGCGTGCTGCAATCGTTAGCCAGCCGCGTTGCGACCATTGCGACGGATGCGGGTGGAACGGGAGATGCGGTGATTAACGGGCAAACGGGATTGCTCATCGCGCAGCGCGACGAAAACGCACTGCACGATGCCATTCTGCAACTCTATGACGACTCAGCCCTTCGCGAGACGCTCGCGCAACAGGGATATGACTACCTGAGCACGCACTTTACCCGGGAATGTATGCTGGACGCGATGGAGAAAGTCTTCTCCGATGCGGTTCAGCGCAGCAAATCACGATAAAGCGCCTGTAGCTCTTTCGCCATTTTGTCCAGGGTGAAGGGCTCGGCAGTTGCACGCGCAGCGGCGGAGTAATCAACACCCTGTTCCCGGCCTTTCAGCCATAGCGAGATGGCCTGCTGGTAGCCTTCACTGTCCAGCGCATCACGCACCCAGCCGTTTTTACCCTCGGTAATCCACTCCGCCGCGCCGCAGCCGTGGCTGGTAAGCAGCGGTAAACCGCAGGCCAGCGCTTCCACGCAGACGTTCGGGAAGGGATCGTAGAGCGTCGGCAGGATAAGCGCATCCGCCGTGCCATACACTTCACGCACGTTGGCCACCGGCCCCAGGAATGTCACGCGTGAGGAAACACCCAATGTCTGCGCCAGTTTTTCGAACTTCCGTGCATGTTTATCGCGCCCGGCAACCAGCAGCCAGACGTCAGGATGCGCCACAATAGCACGCAGCGCGGTAGCGACGCCTTTACGGCTGAAGCCCGACCCAACATACGCCAGCACCGGTGCATTACGGGGAATACCCAGCGCATCGCGCTGCGAAAGGGCACGGACCTCAGGGCTAAACTGAACGGTGTCGACGCCGTTATAGATCACCGTCAGCTTGTCTTCCGGCAGTCCGAAGCGACGGGCGATATCATCACGCACCATCTTCGAATTACAGATCACCTTGCGCAGCTGCGGATGGGTAAACATCTGCGCCTCAGCCTGCAGGATGTAGCGGTGGTACCGGCTGAGCGACTGCGCCCAGCGCGCCAGCGGCGACAGAATGCGGCCATATTGCTCAAGCCAGGTGGCGTGAACCCCGTCGCCCGCCCGGAAGATGGTCGCTCCCGGTATGCGTTCGTGGCTTTGCACAATATCAAACTGCGCAAAATGCGCGGCAGCTTCGGTGGCAAAACCGGACTCGCGCGCGATGCGATTACGAAACGGCGGATTGACCGTCAGCGTTTTCCAGCCTGCGGCATCCTCCCACTGGCGGGCAATCAGCGTGACATCAAGCGACGTATCCTGCGCCAGCACGTTCAGCGCACGCGAGACAAAACGCTCTGCGCCACCGTTGGGGTTGTAAGTCTGTCGGACAATCGCCAGCTTCATGCAGGGGTTTCCGTTTCCAGGAGCATCGTATCGATGGCGCTCAGCACCTGCTGCGGGGTGATGGCGGTGATGCAGTCTGAGACACCGCTGTCTCCGCAGCCCGCTTTGCCGCACGGCTGGCAGGTGAATCCGGCGACAATCACACGGTAGTTCACCCCCCACGGCGCCCACTTAATGGCGCCGGTAGGGCCAAAGATGGCGACGGTTGGCGTACCGACGGCGCTTGCAAGGTGCATCGGCATAGAATCGACACCGAAGTACACCCGCGCGTGCTTCATGAGCGCGCCCAGCTCTTTCAGGTTCAACTGACCGCTTAAATCAAAGACCGGCTGGGTGAGCGCAGCGCGCAGCGCGTCCATGTAGGCCTGCTCTTCTTTTGACGGCGCGGCTGAGAGGATAATCGGCAGGCCGCGCGCCGCCAGGTTATCAATGGTCGCTGCCAGCTTGTTGATATCCCAGGCCTTAAACATCCAGCGCGAGGTCGGGTGAACCAGAATGTAGGATTTACTCGCCAGTCCAAAACCGGCCAGCTTTTCAGCAACGGAGGCTTCCGCCGCGTCGCCGGGGACAAACAGCGTGTGTTTGTCTTCATCGGACTGCGGATGAATGCCGATCCGGCGCAGGGCATCCAGATTGACCTCCACCATATGGCGGCTGTTGTCCTGGATCGCCGGGTAGAGCGTGGTAAATGATTTCACCCAGCGACGACGTGCAAGACCGCTGCGTTTATCCGGTTTGAAGCCGACGGAGACGCGCGGTTTCAGGCGACGCGCCAGACGCGCGCCGTGCCAGTGTTCGGTCAGGTTAATCAGCACGTCATACTGACGGCCTTTCAGGGTCGTGAGCAGCGTGCGGTAGAGGCGGAATTGTTCAAACCAGCCCTTCTTGCGCCAGTTGCGCCCAATGGTATGGACCTGGTCGATATGCGGATGGCTGGTCAGCATCGCCTGCGTGTCGTCATAGACCAGCGCATCGACTTCCACGTTCGGCCAGTTCTTTTTCAATACGGTGAACACCGGCGAAGTCAGTAGCACGTCACCGTGGTGACGTAATTTAACGATCAGTACGCGCCTGGGTGGACGCTCCGCTGAGAAAAAATCAGACATAAGCTCTCTCTGCTGCCAGCAAAGGCTTTAATTGCGCAAATACCGCAGCGGCACTGAGGTCGCTCAGCTGCGATGAGTGTTCCGGGCGGCAGATATATTGATTTTTTCCATAGCCGCCGATAAGGCCCGGGTCCGTTGGGCCGTAAAGCGTAATATTAGGTCGATCCAGCGCCGCCGTCAGGTGGCTGAGGCCCGTATCCACGGAGACCACTGCCGTAGCGCCGGCCAGCGTCCGGGCGACGCCATCCAGTTTCATGCGCGGCAGAACGTCCACATAATCAAACCCTGCCGCCAGGCGTTTGGCGCGCGCTTCTTCATGGGGAGCGCCCCACGGGAGTTTGATACGTAACCCCGCACTCCCCAGCAGGCCGATCAGTTCGCGCCAGTGCGCCTCCGGCCAGTGTTTGTCGTCGCGGGTCGTCGCATGCAGGAAAATTAAATACGGTGCGCCTTCTTGCTGCGAACTGTGAAGGAAATGCTGCGAAATGGCGTAATCACCCTGGGTTTCCGGTTTGGTATAACCGAGGCTTTTTGCAAACAGCTCGCGGGTACGTTCGACGGCATGCTGTTGCTTTGCAATGTGGTGACGGCGGTTATAGAACAGGCTCGCCAGCGGTTCGCGGGCGGTCTGCCAGTCCATGCCGTGCTTTATGCCGTGTGCCAGTCGCGTCACCAGCGCGGCGCTTTTGACCAGCCCCTGGGCGTCGATGATGGCATCATAACGCTGCGCCTGTACCGCCTCGCGGAAGGCCTTGCGTTCGGCTTTAATCGGCGCGGAGAACCACGCTTTGCGCCAGCGACGAATCGCCACCGGGATCGCGCGGTCGACCGCTTCGTGCCAGGTGGGGATCTGCGCGAAGCCCTCTTCCACCACCCAGTCAAAACGAATGCCCGGTATGGCCTGCATGGCGTCCGTCAGTGACGGCAGCGTGTGCAGCACATCGCCCATCGACGACGTTTTAACGATCAGTACCCGCATCCGTTATCCTTCTTCGCTCAACAGCAGTTCGTTAAGCTCTTCAAGAACGCGCTGCGGGGTAATGTCGATCAGGCTCTGGTGATAGCCTTCTGCTGCATCGCCTTTGCGCACTTTGTGATAGCCCGTGATCAACCGAATAACACGCGCTTTATGCGAAAGCGGTGGCGTGAAGTCCGGGCTGCTTGGGCCATACAGCGCAACCAGCGGGCGGTTGAGCGCAGCAGCAACGTGCATCAGCCCGGAGTCGTTGGTGACCACGGCTTTACAGGCGGCAATCAGGATCACCGCCTGCTCAAGCTGGGTTTCTCCCGCCAGGTTACGGCACCACGCCTGTTGCTCGGTACTGAGCGTCGCGAGGATTTCGTTGCCCGCCTCGTGGTCTTTGGCCGAACCGAACAGGACAATCTGGTAGCCTTCGTCAATCAGCTGTTTCGCCAGCTCCGCATAGTGATAGTGCGGCCAGCGTTTTGCCGGGCCGAACTCGGCGCCAGGGCAGAAGCCAATCATCGGACGTTCCGACGAAAGACCAAACGCGTTGCAGGTGTGGGATTTTTCACCCTCGTTAACCTGAAGCTGTGGCCAGAGCAGCGGCTGCGGCAGATCTTTCGCGCTGCGCATGACGCCTTTGTCATAGGCCAGCGCCACATAGCGCTCCACCATCAGCGGCCAGGCCTCTTTATCCAGCACGCGCGCGTCGTTCAGCAGGCCGTAGCGCATTTCACCGCGCCAGCCGGTGCGGTGCGGGATGCCCGCAAAGAAAGGCACCAGGGCGGATTTAAAGGAGTTTGGCAGGACATACGCGCGGTCATAGCGCTTCTCGCGCAGGCTGTGGCCGAGTTTACGGCGTTCGCCAATTTCCAGCGCCCCGTGGCCGAGCGGCATCGGAATGGCGTCATTCATTTCCGGCATGCGCGATAACAGCGGACGGCACCACGCGGGTGCCATCACGTCGATTATCGCCTGGGGATAGCGCGCCTTGAGCGTGCGATAGAGACTTTGCGACATCATCATGTCGCCCACCCATGACGGGCCGATCACCAGAATTCTCATACTTACGCGTCGCGGTTCAGCCAGGCCATATACTCCGTTACGCCTTCGGCAACGGTTTTGAACGGTTTGTCATAGCCCGCTTTACGCAGGTTAGTGAGATCCGCCTGGGTGAACGCCTGGTAGCGGCCTTTGAGCTTGTCCGGGAACGGAATGTACTCAATGCTGCCTTTTTTGTGATACGCCAGCGTGGCGTCAGCCACCGCCTGGAACGACTCCGCACGGCCAGTACCCAGGTTGAAGATGCCGGACACGCCGTTCTCCCAGAACCACAGGTTTACGGCGGCCACGTCGCCCACGTAGACGAAGTCACGCTTAAAGCCGTCGCTGCCTTCGAACAGTTTCGGACTTTCGCCATTATTCAGCTGGGTGTTCAGGTGGAAGGCCACGCTTGCCATGCTGCCTTTGTGACCTTCGCGCGGCCCGTAGACGTTGAAGTAGCGGAAGCCGACAATCTGGGAGTTCGCTTCTGGCAGGACCTGACGCACGTATTCGTCGAACAGGAATTTAGAGTAACCGTAGACGTTCAGCGGCTGCTCATATTCGCGGGACTCGATGAAGTCTGAGGTGCGCCCGCCGTAGGTTGCCGCAGAAGAGGCGTACAGGAACGGAATTTCACGCTCGAGGCAGTAGTGCAGGATCTCTTTGGAGTACTGATAGTTGTTGTCCATCATGTACTTGCCGTCCCACTCGGTGGTGGATGAGCAGGCACCTTCGTGGAAGATGGCCTCGATCTCGCCGAACTCTTCCCCTGCCATAATCTGGATAAGGAAGTCTTCCTTATCCATATAATCAGCGATGTTCAGATCCACCAGGTTGACGAACTTGGTGCCGTCTTTCAGGTTGTCAACCACCAGGATGTCGGTGATGCCTTTGTCATTGAGAGCCTTAACAATATTGCTGCCGATAAAGCCCGCGCCGCCGGTAACGATGATCATAACTGTAACCTTTGAAGTGTGAAGCCCGGGGACAATCCCGGACGCTAATGTTTCTATCATATCATTAGTATGGCTGCCCTTCAGCCATTCACCTTCACAGCGCAGGGGTACGCGTGATTTATGCTGCAAAAACGACAAGAGATAATGTGTCATCTCGTCATGAACTATAGGTTTGGGTAATATGTCCCGAAATTTGCCGAGTCTGGAGAATTGCAATGCGTGGTGATTTTTACAAACAGTTAAACAGCGACCTCGACACCGCACGTGCGGAAGGGTTGTTCAAGGAAGAGCGTATTATCACGTCTGCCCAGCAGGCGGACATCACCGTTGCCGATGGCAGCCATGTGATCAACTTTTGTGCGAACAACTACTTAGGTCTTGCGAATCACCCTGAGCTGATTGCCGCGGCGAAAAACGGCATGGATACCCACGGTTTCGGCATGGCTTCCGTACGCTTTATCTGCGGTACCCAGGACAGCCACAAGCAGCTTGAGAAAAAGCTGGCGAACTTCTTAGGTATGGAAGACGCCATTCTGTACTCCTCCTGCTTCGACGCTAACGGCGGTCTGTTTGAGACCCTGCTTGGCGCAGAAGATGCCATTATCTCCGACGCCCTGAACCACGCGTCCATCATTGACGGTGTGCGCCTGTGCAAAGCGAAGCGCTACCGCTATGCCAATAACGATATGGTTGAGCTGGAAGCGCGCCTGAAAGAGGCGCGCGAAGCGGGCGCTCGTCATGTGCTGATCGCCACCGACGGCGTGTTCTCGATGGACGGTGTGATCGCCAACCTGAAGGGCGTGTGTGACCTGGCGGACAAATATGACGCGCTGGTGATGGTCGATGACTCTCACGCGGTCGGTTTTGTCGGCGAAAACGGCCGTGGCTCCCACGAATACTGCGACGTGATGGGCCGCGTGGACATCATCACCGGTACGCTGGGCAAAGCGCTCGGCGGCGCGTCCGGCGGCTATACCGCTGCGCGTAAAGAGGTGGTTGAGTGGCTGCGTCAGCGCTCCCGTCCGTACCTGTTCTCCAACTCCCTGGCGCCGGCTATTGTGTCTGCCTCCATCAAAGTGCTGGAGATGGTGGAATCCGGAGCCGAACTGCGCGATCGCCTGTGGTCCAACGCCCGTCTGTTCCGCGAAAAGATGAGCGCAGCAGGCTTTACGCTTGCCGGTGCTGACCACGCGATCATTCCGGTCATGCTGGGCGATGCGGTCATCGCGCAGAACTTTGCCCGTGAACTGCAAAAAGAAGGGATTTACGTCACCGGGTTCTTCTTCCCGGTGGTGCCAAAAGGTCAGGCGCGTATCCGCACCCAGATGTCTGCGGCGCATACGCCTGAACAAATTGAACGTGCGGTGGAAGCCTTCACCCGCATCGGCAAACAGCTGGGCGTCATTGCCTGAGGACGTAAGATGAAAGCGTTATCCAAACTGAAAGCGGAAGAAGGGATTTGGATGACCGACGTGCCGGAACCGGAAGTCGGTCATAACGATCTGCTGATCAAAATTCGTAAAACGGCTATCTGCGGTACTGACGTTCACATCTATAACTGGGACCAGTGGTCACAGAAAACCATTCCGGTACCGATGGTTGTTGGCCACGAATATGTTGGCGAAGTGGTGGGTATCGGCCAGGAAGTAAAAGGCTTCAAAATTGGTGACCGTGTCTCCGGTGAAGGCCATATCACCTGTGGTCACTGCCGTAACTGCCGCGGCGGACGTACCCATCTGTGCCGTAATACCATCGGCGTGGGCGTGAACCGTCCGGGCTGTTTCGCAGAATACCTGGTGATCCCGGCTTTTAACGCGTTCAAAATTCCGGACAACATTTCTGACGATCTGGCCTCCATCTTCGATCCGTTCGGTAACGCGGTACACACCGCGCTCTCCTTCGATCTGGTTGGTGAGGACGTGCTGGTCTCCGGCGCGGGCCCGATCGGCATTATGGCCGCGGCGGTGGCGAAGCACGTTGGGGCACGTAATGTCGTGATTACTGACGTGAATGAATATCGTCTGTCGCTGGCGCGCAAAATGGGCGTGACCCGCGCAGTGGATGTCTCGAAAGAGAGCCTGACCGACGTGATGGAAGAGCTGGGCATGACCGAAGGCTTTGATGTGGGTCTGGAGATGTCCGGTGCGCCACCGGCGTTCCGCACGATGCTGGATACCATGAACCACGGTGGCCGCATCGCGATGCTGGGTATTCCGCCGTCGGATATGTCTATCGACTGGAACAAAGTCATCTTCAAAGGGCTGTTCATCAAAGGCATCTATGGCCGTGAGATGTTTGAAACCTGGTACAAGATGGCGGCGCTGATCCAGTCTGGTCTGGATCTGTCCCCGATTATCACTCATCGATTCTCCATTGATGAGTTCCAGCAGGGCTTTGACGCAATGCGTTCCGGTCAGTCCGGGAAAGTGATCCTGAGCTGGGATTAACAGAGAAAGCGCCTTCGGGCGCTTTTTTATGCCCTCTTCACGTTTCTGACATCCGCAATCAGAATATTTTGATTTTTTCTTCGCTTTTTTACCCACACACTTATAAAGTTTGTTGATTATCCGTTTACCTTTACAGTGCCTATGTTCAAGCTCACCGTTTGTTTATTGACCTGTAATTCTGCGCGTTTATTGCGCGAGGTTATCCCTCCACTGTTAACGGTGGCAGATGAAATTGTCGTTGTGGACTCCGGCAGCACGGATACCACGCTGGATATTTGTCGCGAATATGGACTTTCTATCCACCATCACCCCTATGCCATGCACGGCGCGCAGATGAATTATGCCGTTGATCTGGCGAGCAATGACTGGGTGTTGTGTATGGACAGTGATGAGATCCTGGATGCCGAAACGGTCGATTTTATTCTGGCACTGAAAGCCGGGGATGAACCTTCCGCCGATCGCGCCTGGCGCATCGCCCGATACTGGCATGTGCTGGGTGAAGAGGTACGCACCATTTACCCCGTCTCCTCTCCCGATTTCCCGGTACGGTTGTTTAATCGTACCCAGGCCCGTTTTAACCACCGTCCGGTGGACGACAAAGTTGAAGGCAAGATTATTGCAGTAAAAATGCCGGGACGGGTGCGCCACGACACGTTTTATAACCTGCATGAAGTGTTCAACAAGCTGAACAGTTACACCACCCGTCTGGTGAAATACCAGCCTGTCCGCCCCTCAATTGGACGCGGCATAATCAGTGCGATCGGGGCGTTTTTCAAATGGTATCTGTTTAGCGGAGCCTGGCGTCAGGGCAAAGTCGGCGTGGTGACAGGACTCTATGCCACCGCCTACAGCTTTTTGAAGTATTTCAAATCCTGGTATCAGCATCAGGAGAAAAAAGAGCCCGTTGCGAAAGAGCATACGGACTCTCAGACGGCAAAATAAGCGTCAGGCAATCACGCTTTTTTTCCCCATCCCTGCCACTGCTGCTGGACGTATTTCACCAGCGTACTGTTGCTGATGCTGTCACCAATGACAGAGAAGAAGCGAGTCGCGTAGACCGGTTCAGGCGGCTGCTTCAGCACGCAGCGCTTCACGCCGCGGAACGGATTACGCGGCGCTGTCGGCGCGGGCTGTGCAGAATTCGGCGTAGAGGTATCCACCTGCGGCTCGTTCAGCAGATCGCTCGGGCGCACCAGCGTGATATCAGAAGGTAACGTCGGCAGCATTTGTTGCAGAACGCGAACGGTAGACGGGTGCGGGTGACCGATGGCAATGGCCGAGCCATTGCGGCGGGCCAGCTGCACCGCGCGATTAAACTGCACGCGGATATCGGCTTCGTTCTGGGTATCATCCAGGAACACTTTACGCTTAATGACTTTGACGCCCGTTCCCTGTGCGGCACGCATCGCCTGACTGTTGCCGATGGTCATGCTGTCGAGGAAATAGAGGTTGTAGCGCTCCAGCGCCTGCATCACTTTAAGCATCCCGTACAGGCTCGAGGTCATCGCGCTGCCCATATGGTTGTTCAACCCTACGGCATACGGCACTTTGTTGTATGCGTCGCGGATGATGCGCTCGATCTCATCGCTGCTCATATCCGGGCGCAGGGTGTCTTTTTCCAGCGGCTGCTTGCTGAGCGGTGCCATCGGCAGATGGATGAGAACCTGATGCCCGGCGTTATGGGCTTTAGTCGCCATCTCACGCGCGTGGGGCGCATTCGGAAGGACGGCGACAGAGATGGCTGACGGCATCGCCAGCACCTGATTTTCATAGTGTGGACGATAACCGAAGTCATCAATCACAATGGCGAGTTTACCTGCATATACCGGTGCAGCCAGCGCCAGTGCGCTGACGACGGAGAGAACAATGCGACGAAATTGAAGCAAAACTTATCTTCCCAACCACGGCTGTGGATTGACCGCCTGACCCTGACGACGAATTTCGAAATAGAGTGACGGGCGGCCCTGACCGCCACTGCTGCCCACAAGGGCGATGGGTTGGCCCGCGCGCACCTGTGTGCCGACGCTGACCAGTGCGCTCTGGTTGTAGCCGTAAAGGCTCATATCGCCTTTACCGTGTTCGACCACGACCACCAGCCCGTAACCCTGCAGCCAGTCGGCCAGAATCACGCGACCATCAGCGATGGCTTTCACTTCGCTACCTTCAGACGCACCGATAACTATCCCTTTCCAACGTAGCTCACCCTGCAGCTGTTCGCCATAGCGATGCAGAATTGAACCACGAACGGGCCAGTAAGCCTGACCGCGAGGCGAGCCCAGGCCGCCAGTACGTGACATCAGGGAACGTTCGCTTTCGCTTGGTTTGTAGGTCGTCCCTTTACGGGACGCTTCCTGCTGTTTGTCGCGAACGGCCTGCGCCTCGCGGGCCTCTTTTTCAGCGCGCGCTTTTGCCGCGGCTTCCGCACGGGCGATGCTGTTACGCAGTTTTGATTCGTTGGCGCGCATTTCGCTCAGCTGGCTCTGACCTTCCTGAATGGAAGATTCAAGGCCGGAAAGGGTTTTCTTACGCTCGTTGCGGGCCTGCTCAAGTTTTGCCTGCTGGGCCTGCTGATCGTAGAGCAGCGTCTGCTGCTGGGTCTGCTTCTCTTCCAGCTCGGCTTTTTGCGTGGTGACCTCTTCGCGCGTCTGCTTCAGCTGCGCGATAGTCTCCTGACGCGCCTGGTTCAGGTAGCCGAAATAGGCCTGCAGGCGCTGGCCGCGCTGGCTCTCTTCACCGCTGAGGATCAGTTGCAGACCGGTGTGTTCACCCTGGCGGAATGCGGCATCAAGCTGTGCGGCAAGGTTGCGCTCCTGCGCATCGCGCTGCCGCTCCAGTCTGGCAATCGACGCGTTCATCTCGTCGATCTGCTTATTCAACTGGGCAAGGGTGTTTTGCGTTTCACGGAGTTTACGCGTGGCGGCAGAGATGGCCTCTTCCTGCTGCTTAAGCTGGGCGAGCAGGGCGGCGCGCTGCTGCTGCTGCTGGCGTACCGCACGCTCTTTGGCGGCGATATCGGCCTGAATGGATTTCAGCTGGTCGCGGTCATCCGCGTGGGCGGATGCGGCGCACAGCAATACGCCAGCGCTGAGTGCGCTGGCGTAAAACAGAGGTCTGACTGATAACCTAAGCGGCTTCACGACCCATGTGATTGAAAAAATCGCCTTTCCCCTCATGGGGAGCGATTATTCCACGATGAACAGCGGCTTACCAGTCATCTCTTCAGGGATCGGCATCCCCATCAGCGACAACATGGTTGGCGCGATGTCAGAAAGCTTGCCGCCTTCCACTGCTTTCAGTGATTTATCACCCACATAAATCAGCGGAACGGGCAGGTTGGTGTGAGCCGTGTGCGCCTGGCCGGTCGCCGGGTCGCGCATCTGTTCAGCGTTACCGTGATCCGCGGTGATCAGCAGCTGGCCGCCAACGGATTCAACCGCTTTCGCGACCTGCTCAACGCAGTGGTCCAGCGCTTCAACTGCTTTTACTGCCGCTTCCATCACCCCGGTATGACCCACCATGTCGCCATTCGGATAGTTACAGATGATGGTGTCGTACTTGCCGCTAACGATTGCCGCCACCAGTTTTTCGGTCAGCTCAGCAGAGCTCATCTCTGGCTGCAGATCGTAGGTGGCGACTTTCGGGGAATTAATCAGAATGCGCTCTTCGCCAGGGAACGGCTCTTCAACACCGCCGTTAAAGAAGAAGGTGACGTGCGCATACTTCTCGGTTTCGGAAATACGCAGCTGCGTCTTATCATTCTTCGCCATCCACTCACCGAAGGTATTCGCCAGTGAAGCGGGTGGATATGCGCATGGAGCTTTGATATCAGCGGCATATTCGGTCAGCTGGATGAAGTTAATGTTCACCACTTTCTTACGGGCAAACCCGTCGAAGTCGTTGTTGACAAACGCACGGGTAATTTCACGCGCACGGTCAGCACGGAAGTTCATGAAGATCAGCGCGTCGCCATCTTCCATCGCGGCATCTGCCTGGCCTTCAGCACGAATCACGGATGCTTTCACGAATTCGTCGTTTTCATCACGCGCGTAGGCGGCTTCAAGCGCTTCAACGGCGGTCGCGAACTGGAATTCACCTTTTGCCAGGGTCATCAGGTCATAGGCCTGTTCCACGCGATCCCAGCGGTTGTCGCGGTCCATGGCGTAGTAACGACCAATAATGGAGGCCACGCGGCCTTTACCCAGCGCGGCGAATTTGTCTTCGAAGGCTTTCAGGGAGCCTTTTGCGCTGCGTGGTGGCGTATCGCGACCGTCCAGGAAGGCGTGCAGATAGATTTTGTCCGCACCGCGCTCAGCGGCCAGTTCAACCATCGCCATGATGTGATCTTCATGACTGTGAACGCCGCCTGCAGAGAGCAGACCCATGATATGTACGGCCTTGCCAGCGGCAACAGCTTTATCGACGGCATCGCACAGCATTGGGTTGGAGAAGAAGGTGCGTTCTTTGATTTCAACGTCCAGACGCGTCAGGTCCTGATACACAATACGTCCGGCGCCCAGGTTAACGTGACCCACTTCGGAGTTGCCCATCTGGCGGTCCGGCAGGCCCACTTCCAGGCCAGACGCGTCAATCAGCGTGTGTGGACGTTTTGCCCACAGCGCATCCATGACGGGGGTTTTGGCGGTGAAAATAGCGTTATCCTGGCTGTCTTCACGGTAGCCATAGCCATCCAGAATCACCAGTACCATAGGTTTTTTAGAAACCGACATTGCGACAACCTCATGCTCAAGAGTCAAAATTTGCGTAATTTTACTACAGCTGAATCGATCAAATAGCCGCAGAAGATCAAAGAAAGCGCAAGGGCAAGGTGCTTCTCAGACCATTTTGAGGCATTTTTTTAGGTGGCATGCCGCAGAAAATGGATTAGGTTAGGGTCGCTGGCTGTATTTGCCACAACGCACAGGTATACTCCTGTCCTGGTTTTTTTAATCACTAAGTCGGGAGTAGTTACCCTCCATGCAAGAAATTATGCAATTCGTTAGCCGCCATCCGGTTCTGAGCATCGCGTGGATTGGCCTGCTGGCCGCTGTGCTGTTCACCACATTTAAGGGTCTGACGTCTAAGATTAAGGTTATCACCCGTGGTGAAGCGACGCGTCTGATTAACAAAGAAGATGCCGTCGTAGTCGATCTGCGTCAGCGTGACGATTTCCGTAAAGGGCACATTGCAGGTGCGATTAACCTGCTGCCTGCTGAAATCAAAGCGAATAACGTGGGCGAGCTTGAGAAGCATAAAGCCCAGCCGATTATCGTTGTTGACGGTACCGGCATGCAGGCGCAGGAATCCGCCAGCCTGCTGCATAAAGCAGGCTTCGAAAACGTATCTGTGCTGAAAGAAGGCATTTCCGGCTGGAGCGGGGAAAACCTTCCTTTGGTGCGCGGTAAATAAGGAGTTCAGTGATGGCCAATATTGAGATCTACACCAAAGCGACCTGCCCGTTCTGCCATCGTGCGAAAGCGCTGCTGAACAGCAAAGGCGTCACGTTCCAGGAACTGCCTATCGACGGTGACGCGATTAAACGCGAAGAGATGATTCAACGTAGTGGTCGCACAACGGTTCCGCAGATTTTTATTGATGCGCAGCACATTGGCGGCTGTGATGACTTGTATGCGCTCGACGCCCGTGGTGGACTCGATCCCCTGCTGAGCTAAGAGACTTTAGGACAATTAAAAAGGGTTTTTCCATGTCAGAACAAAACAACACCGAAATGACTTTCCAGATCCAGCGTATCTACACCAAGGATGTCTCTTTCGAAGCGCCAAATGCGCCGCACGTTTTCCAGAAAGACTGGCAGCCAGAGGTTAAACTTGATCTGGATACCGCATCAACCCAGCTGGCTGATGACGTGTATGAAGTCGTACTGCGTGTGACCGTGACCGCCTCTCTGGGCGAAGAGACGGCTTTCCTGTGTGAAGTACAGCAGGGGGGGATCTTCTCCATCGGCGGTATCGAAGGTAACCAGATGGCGCATTGCCTGGGTGCATACTGCCCGAACATTCTGTTCCCGTATGCGCGTGAATGCATCACCAGCCTGGTTTCTCGCGGTACATTCCCGCAACTGAACCTTGCGCCAGTTAACTTTGATGCGCTGTTCATGAACTATCTGCAGCAGCAGGCTGGCGAAGGTGCTGAACAACATCAGGATGCCTGATGAGCACTGTTAATGCGTCAATGACTGTGATCGGTGCCGGCTCATACGGCACCGCTCTTGCCATCACGCTGGCAAGAAATGGTCACGAGGTGGTCCTGTGGGGCCACGACCCAAAACATATCGCGACGCTGCAGCGCGACCGCTGCAACGTGGCGTTTCTCCCGGACGTTCCGTTCCCTGACTCCCTGCACCTGGAAAGCGACCTTGCGACCGCGCTGGCGGCCAGTCGCAACATTCTGATTGTGGTCCCGAGCCATGTATTCGGTGAGGTGCTGCGTCAGATTAAGCCGCTGATGCGCCCGGATGCACGCATTGTGTGGGCGACGAAAGGGCTGGAAGCCGAAACCGGACGCCTGCTGCAGGATGTTGCCCGTGAAGCGCTGGGTGATGATATCCCGCTGGCGGTGATTTCGGGCCCGACCTTTGCCAAAGAGCTGGCCGCTGGCCTGCCAACGGCGATTTCGCTGGCATCAACCGATCAGACCTTCTCCGACGATCTGCAACAGCTGCTGCACTGCGGCAAGAGCTTCCGCGTCTACAGCAACCCCGATTTTATCGGCGTACAGTTGGGTGGGGCGGTGAAGAACGTGATTGCGATTGGTGCCGGCATGTCCGACGGCATTGGTTTCGGTGCCAACGCACGTACGGCGCTGATCACCCGTGGCTTAACCGAGATGTCCCGCCTTGGCGAAGCGCTGGGTGCCGATCCGGCCACCTTTATGGGGATGGCGGGCTTAGGCGATCTGGTGTTGACCTGTACCGACAATCAGTCCCGTAACCGCCGCTTTGGCATGATGCTCGGACAGGGCAGCGATGTGAAAGCCGCGCAGGAGAAGATTGGTCAGGTGGTTGAAGGCTACCGCAATACCAAAGAAGTTCGCGAATTGGCGCACCGGTTTGGTGTCGAAATGCCAATAACCGAGGAAATTTATCAGGTATTGTATTGCGGAAAAAATGCGCGCGAGGCAGCATTGACCTTATTAGGTCGTGCGCGCAAGGACGAGCGCAGCAGTAACTAGTCGGAACCGTTATCACCTGAATGACCCAGCCAGCGCAGAACTGGCTGGTCATTATACTATCGTCTGGAGTTAGCAATGCCGTGTGAAGAACTGGATATCGTCTGGAATAATATTAAAGCCGAAGCCCGGGCGTTGGCCGACTGTGAGCCGATGCTGGCCAGTTTCTACCATGCAACGTTACTCAAGCACGAAAACCTCGGCAGCGCCCTGAGCTATATGCTTGCCAACAAGCTGGCGTCCTCGATCATGCCCGCCATCGCCATTCGTGAAGTGGTGGAAGAAGCTTACGCCGCTGACCCGGAGATGATCGCCTCTGCCGCCTGCGATATCCAGGCCGTGCGTACCCGTGACCCTGCCGTCGACAAATATTCTACGCCGCTGCTGTACCTGAAAGGCTTCCACGCCCTGCAGGCTTACCGCATCGGCCACTGGTTATGGAATGAAGGCCGCCGCGCGCTGGCTATTTTCCTGCAAAACCAGGTTTCCGTAACCTTCCAGGTGGATATTCACCCGGCCGCGAAAATTGGCCGCGGGATCATGCTCGACCATGCCACCGGCATTGTTGTCGGTGAAACGGCGGTCATTGAAGATGACGTCTCGATCCTGCAGTCGGTTACTCTGGGCGGTACCGGTAAAACCAGCGGCGATCGCCATCCGAAAATTCGTGAAGGGGTGATGATTGGCGCGGGCGCCAAGATCCTCGGCAATATTGAAGTGGGGCGCGGCGCGAAAATTGGCGCGGGGTCTGTCGTGCTGCAGCCTGTGCCGCCGCACACCACCGCCGCTGGCGTGCCGGCGCGCATCGTCGGCAAACCCGACAGCGATAAACCGTCCATGGATATGGACCAGCACTTCAACGGCATTCACCATACCTTCGAGTACGGTGACGGCATCTGAGATTTTGCCCGGTGGCGCTGCGTTTACCGGGCCTACCTTAGAATGGCGCCCGGATACCCCAGCTGGCGCCATGCTTCATAGACCACCACCGACACCGCGTTCGACAGGTTCATGCTGCGGCTGTCCGGCATCATCGGAATACGGATTTTCTGCTCAGCGGGCAGGGCATCCAGGATTGTGGCGGGCAGGCCGCGCGTTTCCGGGCCAAACATCAGATAGTCACCCTCCTGATAGCTCACGGCGCTGTGTGCGGGCGTCCCTTTAGTGGTCAGGGCGAACATGCGCTGCGGCTTTTCGCTTTCCAGAAACGCGGCGTAATCAGGGTGGCGCACCACGGCGGTAAATTCATGATAATCCAGCCCTGCGCGGCGCAGACGTTTGTCGTCCCACGTAAAGCCCATCGGCTCAATGATATGCAGGCGAAAACCGGTGTTGGCACACAGGCGAATAATATTGCCGGTATTTGGCGGAATTTCTGGTTCGAATAAAACGATGTTAAGCATACTGCCCCCTTAATTGCGGGGGCAGAATAGCAGAAAAGAGAGGGACTACGCGACGCCGGGTTCCTGCAGGCGACAGCGCAGCATTTTATAGACGGTGGCCCCCGCGGCGACCAGTGCAGGCAGGCTGAGGATCATTAAAATACTGTCTGCCTGCCACTGCAGCGAAAGCAGTTGCGCGCTGGTCATGGTGCCCGCCACGCCGCCAAAACGGCCGATCCCCTGCATCCAGGCGATGCCCGTCGCGCGACATTCGGTGGGGTAAAAGGTGGCGGCCAGGGTTTGCATGCCCGATTGCGCGCCGTTCATCGCGATCCCCATCAGGAATATCAAGGCGCCAAACAGGACGATATGGTTATGCTCAAGGCCAAGCAGCAGGATCAGCCCCATGGTCAGGACAAATCCTCCTGCGACCACTTTGTGCGCTTCCCAGCGGTCCATCATCCAGCCTGCGAGCAGAATGCCTGCGGTACCGCCAAAGGTGAACAGTGACGTCAGCCAGGCGGATTCCGTCAGAGCATAACCCATCCCCTGCATCAGCGTCGGCATCCAGCTCAGCAGGACGTAATAAATCACCAGCCCCATAAAATAGGTCACCCACAGCATCAGGGTGCCGGGTAGCCAGGGCATGGAAAACAGCTGCGCCACGCTCCCTTTTTTAGAGGTGACCCGTTCCTCCTGCAGGAAAAAGCCGGTCACGCCGTCCAGCGTGCCGCGGGCGAACCGGCTGGCGATGCGGCGGATCTGCATCACGTCTTTCCCGCGCTGCACCAGAAATTTCACCGACTCTGGCAAAAACAGCGCCAGCAGCAGCGTTAATATCAGCGGGGCAATTGCGCCGGTCAGCAGTACGCTCCGCCAGCCATGATGAGGAATCAGCCAGGAGGAGATCGCTCCGCCGCCCGCCGCGCCCAGAGGGAAACCGCAGTACATGGTGTTAATCGCCATGGCGCGACAGCGCTGAGGGGCAAATTCTGAGATAAGCGTGATAGCGTTAGGCATTGCCGCCCCCAGACCCAGCCCCGTCAGGAACCGCCATAGCGTCAGGGTGTTAAGGGTTTGCGCCCAGGCGGCCCCCAGGCTTGCAAGACCAAAGAACAGACACGAAAAGACCAGCACGCGCTTACGCCCCATTCTGTCCGACACCGGACCGGCGATCAGCGCGCCCAGTGACAGCCCCAGCAGCGCCGCACTGAGCACCGGCCCCAGATCCTGTTTATGGATACCCCATTCAGCCGACAGCGTAGGCGCAATGTAGCCCATCGCCGCCGTATCAAAACCATCGATCGCCAGAACCAGGAAACCCAGCACGATAAGAAGCCAGTGAAATCCTGAAAAGCGACTGTCATCGATCACCTGCTGAATATCCACCTTGCCTGAATACGTCATACGCACCCCTCTGATGTGATGTTGTTTTTGTGTTCTTGTATTTGCTTGTCTATACAATTGCGCACGGCAGGGGGATGTCAAATTTTCTTATCCAATATGTTACCTGGATGTTATTTTTGGCATAAAAAAGCGCCCGGGGGGGATCGGACGCGTGAGGGAAGGCAACGGGGGGAAGCGTCAGGCGGCGTTACCCTGTGCAAGGGGAGCCAGCGCTGCCGGTAATTTATTTAACTCCTGCACCAGAGAATCTTTACTGATTTCGCCGATCGTTTTCGCACCGGTCAGCGTCATCGCCACCTTCATCTCTTTTTCGATCAGGTTAAGCAGATTTGCCACGCCAGCCTGGCCGCTGGTGGCCAGCGCATACAGATAGGCCCGACCCAGCAGCACGCTGTCGGCACCCAGCGCAATCATACGCACTACGTCCAGTCCGTTGCGGATGCCGCTATCGGCCAGGATGGCAATATCGCCTTTCACCGCATCGGCTATCGCCGGCAGGGCGCGCGCGGAAGAGAGCACCCCGTCAAGCTGGCGTCCGCCGTGGTTAGAAACCACAATCCCGTCTGCGCCAAAGCGTACCGCGTCGCGGGCATCTTCCGGGTCGAGGATCCCTTTGATCACCATCGGGCCGTCCCAGAATTCACGGATCCACTCCAGGTCTTTCCAGGAGATGGACGGATCGAAATTGTTCGCCAGCCAGCCGATGTAATCTTCCAGCCCGGTCGGTTTACCCAGATACGCCGAGATATTTCCCAGATCATGCGGACGGCCGTTGAGACCAACATCCCAGGCCCATTGCGGATGCGTTACAGCCTGCCAGTAGCGGCGCAGGGCGGCATTCGGGCCGCTCATGCCGGAGTGGGCATCACGGTAGCGCGCGCCGGGTGTCGGCATATCGACGGTAAAGACCAGCGTGGAGCAGCCCGCCGCTTTGGCGCGCTCCAGCGCGTTTCGCATAAAGCCGCGATCGCGCAGGACATACAGCTGGAACCACATTGGGCGCTTGATGGTCGGGGCCACCTCTTCGATCGGGCAGACGGACACGGTAGAGAGGGTAAACGGAATGCCTTTGGCATCCGCCGCGGCGGCCGCCTGCACTTCCCCGCGACGGGCGTACATGCCGCACAGGCCTACGGGCGCAAGGGCCACCGGCATGGAGAGCGTCTCGTTAAACAGTTTTGTCTCAAGGCTCAGGTCAGACATATTTTTCAGCACGCGCTGGCGCAGAGCCACCTCCGAAAGATCTTCCACATTGCGACGCAGGGTATATTCGGCATACGCCCCGCCGTCGATGTAGTGGAACAGGAACGGGGGCAAAATGCGCTGCGCCGCGGCGCGGTAGTCACTGGCTGCTGAAATAATCATGCTTTGTTCTCCCTGGAAATATCACTGTCGCCAGGCAGACGGGTAATACGCGCCTGTCGGGCCTGGTCTTCATCGAATCGTTTAATGGTGGTGTGCACGAAGCCCAGATGCGCCATCATTGCTTTGCGCGCGGCCCCGGCATCACCGGCCAGAATGGCGTTGAGCACCGCCTCGTGTTGTTCAGTGAGCTGGGCAAACACCGGCGGGACCAGATACATGCGCTGGCGGCTCTGCTTCACGGAGGATTGCAGCAGGTCGAAGAAACCGCGCATGGTCTGGAGCAGCACCACGTTGTGCGACGCCTCGGCAATCGCCAGGTGAAAACGCACGTCCGCCTGGGAGGCGATATCCGGGTCGCTGCTTTGCGTGGCCTCAAAGCAGGCTTTGAGCTTCTCTTTGTCGGCGTCGGTTGCCCGCATGGCCGCGTGCCAGGCGGTACTGGTTTCGATGGCGTGACGCGCTTCAAGGATGTCGAAGCTGTAGTCCGGGTCGTTCTCCATCAGTGTTTTCAGCGGCTGCACGATGTTTTGTTCGGACCAGTCGTCATGCTGCCAGCGTACAAAGGTGCCGCCGCCGCGACGGCTCACCAGTACCCCTTCGCTGACCAGCGTGGCCAGCGCTTCACGCAATGAGTTGCGTGATACGCCAAGCTGGGCGGCGAGCTGGCGCTCGGCGGGCAATTTCATGCCCGCTTCCAGCTGTTGTTCTTCAATCAGCGCCCGCACGCGAGAGGCAATCTCGTCGGACAGGCGTCTGGGCATCACTATCATGGGATCATCCAGGTTAAGACATAGGCCTGCAGGGTGGTAATCACCCCGACCATGCAGGTGAATATCAGGCTGTGTTTCACGGTAAAGCGGAACAGATCCGACTCTTTACCGACCAGTCCCACCGCCGCACAGGCAATGGCGATGGACTGCGGAGAGATCATCTTCCCGGTCACGCCGCCGGTGGTATTCGCGGCCACCAACAGCACGTCTGAGACGCCGATTTGCTGAGCGGCCGTCGCCTGCAGGGCGGCGAACAGGGCGTTAGACGAGGTATCTGAACCGGTCAGGAACACCCCCAGCCAGCCGAGGAACGGAGAGAAGAAGGTAAAGGCGTGGCTGGTATGCGCCAGCGCCAGTGCCAGCGTTGATGACAGGCCGGAGTAGTTCGAGATAAACGCGAAGGCCAGCACCATGCCGATGGAGTAGATCGGCAGCATCAATTCTTTAATGGTCGCCGCAAAGGTCTGCACCGCAGCGGCAGGCTTCATGCGCAGCCACACCACAGAAAGAATAGCGGCAAACAGGATGGCCGTGCCGGTAGCGGAGAACCAGTCGAATTTATAGACTGCGGCATACGGCGTGGCGGCGTGCACCACCGGCGGCATACGGGCGACCATCTTGTCGAGGAACGGCACAGAGATGTTAATCACCATGTCATACAGCGCACCGCCCGGAGCAAACAGGGCTTTAAACGGCGGGATGCTCCACAGCGTCACCGTGGCAGTCAGGAACAGGAACGGCGACCATGCGCGAATGACCTGGCCTGCGGTATAGCCTGTACGCGCCAGGGTTTGATCAACCTGTGAGGCGCCCATGTCGGCGAAGCGGAAAATACGTACCGGCTGCCAGCGCTTCAGGAACAGCGTCAGACAGACCAGCGAGACCAGCGAAGAGATGATGTCCGGCAGCTCCGGGCCGAGGAAGTTGGAGCTGAGGTACTGTGCAATAGCGAACGAACCGCCGGCGACCATCACCGCAGGCCACGTCTCTTTCACGCCGCGCCAGCCATCCATAATCGCCATGATCCAGAACAGGACGATGATGGTCAGGAACGGCAGCTGGCGGCCCACCATCTGGCCAATCTCAAAGCTGTCCAGCCCGGTCACCTGGCCTGCGACCAGAATCGGGATCCCCATTGCGCCAAACGCCACCGGCGCGGTGTTCACAATCAGGCACAGTCCCGCGGCATACAGCGGGTTAAAGCCCAGCCCGACCAGCAGCGCGGCGGTGATCGCCACCGGTGCGCCGAAGCCAGCGGCCCCTTCAAGAAACGCCCCAAAAGAGAAACCGACAATCAACATCTGCAGGCGCTGATCCGGCGTGATGGAGAGGATCGACGAGCGGATAATGTCGAATTGCCCGGTTTTCACCGAGATTTTATAAACAAACACCGCGGCGATGATGATCCACGCAATCGGCCACAGGCCGTAGAAGAAACCGTAGACGACGGAGGCCAGGGCGCGATCGACCGGCATTTTGTAGAAGAACAGCGCCACCAGCAGCGCGATGGCGACGGTGTACGTCGCGGCAAGGTAGCCCTTCAGCTTGAGCTTAATCAGCGCAAAGAAGAAGAACAGGATCGGCAGCGATGCGATCAGGCTCGACAGCCAGATATTTCCGGCCGGGTCGTAGTTTTGTTGCCAGAGGCTCATGCAGGTCTCCTGAGGACCAGACAGCCTGCGCTGCGGGTGAGTCTCCGCTCATCTCTGCGTCACAGTCTGTGTAAAAGTGGTCCTGCCAATATTGTGTTGTAGGGTTAATGACAATGAATGGTTAACCAGATGTTATGAGCTAGCAATGGTTTTGTGAGCGAAAATGATGGAATTGTGAACCGGGGGAGGATTGATTGCGCTATTGGTTGGACCAATTCACGCGAAGGGGAAAAGAGTAGGCCGGGTAAGCGCAGCGCCACCCGGCATGAAATCAGAATGCCGTCTTACAAAAACCCGTCATCTCTTTCAGGCCCATTTCGCGGCCAAGCTCGGTCATCGGGTGAACCACCACCAGACCACGGACGCTTTTCTTCAGCTTGCCCATGTCAGCCTGCTCTTTTTTGGTGATCGCGCGGCGGTGCGGCATGTTCATCAGCTTCTGCGCTTCTTTGCTCAGCTTCTGGCCTTTAACTTCACGCAGACGTTCGATCTCCGCTTCCAGCTTTGCGGTCTCTTTCTCAAGCTCGGCGTACTTCTCGGCGGAATCGACCAGCGAGAGACCAGCCATCTGGTGGCGGATCAGATCCAGGCGGTCGCTCAGGCGTTTAATTTCGTTCTTTTCGACTTCTTTCATGACAAATAACTCTGAAAACGGGGAATTTACAGGGAAGGATACACCAATGTGAGCAGGCTTACTTCTGAAACGCTTTTTTTAAGCTGATTCGGGAAATCAGCTCAGTCAGGGAGAGGACCATCGTAGAACGGACAACCTGTTGATAACGCAGCTTTTGCATCGCGTACAGCTCAGGGTCGCTGTTGTCAAAATGGGGGGCAGGGGGGAGCGCAGTGACGCAATGCAGCTCGCCAAAGGGGCCAAGGATCTCGTCATCGGTAAAGGTGTACTCATTACCGTCATGATTGAGCTCTTCGCGCAGTGCCATCAACAGCTCCGCATCTTCATACTCTTGTCGGTTCAGCACGCCAAGACCATAAATCAGCTTCAGACGCACGGATAAATCGCCCAGCGGCCCGTCGCCGTCCAGTAACGGTTCTACAGCATATTTTACCGCGTAGTCGTCTTTGCGGAACACCTGAAGCACCAGGATATTCACCGCCTCGGTTAATAGCTCGACGGCGGCAATCAGGAAACTTCGTACGGTTTTGCCAGCATTCAGACGCTCAAGCACACGATTTTCAAAGGCCTGGGTTTGTTCCATTATTGCCTGCATATCTGACAATCTGTAATCAGGGCGCAGGATGACCTGCGCCTCACTGTGCATCATTTGGTTGCGTTGTATGCGTTAACCGCCTCCACAACCACGTCGCTGTTGGCGTCCAGACCGGAAATCTGCGCCAGCGCAGCTTGCGCGCCTTTATCGTCAATCAACTGAGCCAGCTCAATCGCCTGGGGATCCTGCTCGCTGCGATAGTGCATCGCGGCGGCAATGCCTTTCACCAGGTTGGCGTGCGGCAGGCCGTATTCCAGCGTGCCCAGCAGCGGCTTAATCAGGCGATCGCCCGCGCTCAGTTTACGCAGCGGCTGGCGGCCTACGCGCTCAACGTCATCTTTCAGATACGGGTTTTCAAAACGACCGAGGATTTTCTGGATGTATGCTGCATGTTTCTCAGCATCAAAACCGTAGCGTTTGATCAGCACCGCGCCGCTCTCTTCCATTGCCCCTTTCACCACCGCACGGATCTTCTCATCAAGGATCGCGTCGCGAATGGTCTGATGACCGGCCAATTTCCCGAGGTAGGCGGTTATAGCATGCCCGGTGTTCAGCGTGAAGAGTTTGCGTTCGACAAATGCCATCAGGTTATCGGTTAATTCCATTCCCGGAATGGTCGGCAGCGCGCCTTTAAACTGGGTTTTATCAACGATCCACTCGCTGAAGGTTTCCACGGTCACTTCCAGCGGATCGTTGGTCGCAGATTCTGACGGCGGGACGATACGATCAACGGCGGAATCCACAAACCCGACGTGCGCTTCCACCCAGGCTTTGTCTTCCTCTGCTACGGCGTTGAGCACGTGGCCTTTCAGCTGCGTGGTGCCGCGCACCATGTTCTCGCAGGCAATAATGTTCAGCGGGGTGTCGATGCCCTGCGCTTTACGTTTTGCCAGGCCTTTTGCCACCGCAGGGGCGATACGCTCCAGTACCACCGGGCCCACCGCCGTGGTGACCAGGTCAACGCTGGCGATAAGGTCGATAACGTCGTCGCCGATACTGCTTACCGCGTTGACGCCAGTGACCGTTTCCACCTGCTCATTTTCACCCACCACATGTACCTGGTAGCTATGACGGTCATTCAGGGCATCCAGAACGACCTGATTTACATCGGCGAATGTCAGCGTAATGCCCGCGTCTGCCAGCAGCTTGCCGATAAAGCCACGACCGATATTACCTGCGCCAAAATGTAATGCTTTCATAGTGTTAACCTTAATCAATGTTTTTACCCGAGAGGGCTGGGGTGAGGAACGTTTTCCCCTCACCCTAGCCCTCTCCCCGGAGGGGAGAGGGAAGAGAACTTATTTGTTCAGCAGAGCCAGCACTTCTTCCACGCTGGTGGTATTGGCCAGACGCTCAATGACAGACTCATCATCCAGCGCGTTGGTCAGGCTGGTAATCACCTGAATGTGCTCGTTGTTGCGAGCGGCGATACCAATCACCAGACGGGCGATGTCGTCTTCTTCTTCACCGAAGCGGACGCCCTGCGGGTACTGACAGAATACGACGCCGGTTTTCAGAACGCGATCTTTCGCTTCCACCGTACCGTGCGGCACCGCGATGGATTCGCCCAGGTAGGTTGGCGTCAGTTTTTCACGTTCCAGCATCGCGTCTACGTATTCAGGCTGAACGTAGCCGCCTTTTACCAGCTGCTCACCGGCAAAGCGAATCGCTTCTTCTTTGGTTGCCGCAGTGCGACCGAGGAAGATGTTCTCCGCCCCCAGTTTGAACAGGTGGGTATTGCTCTCGTCAAAGCTGTCCTGCAGGCTGGTGCGCACTTTCACTTCGTTATCTTCGTGACGCTGCGCGGCAACCAGACGCTCGGTCAGGCTGGTGTACAGGCCGCTGTCGAGGAAGTTGGTCAGCGAAATATGCTGAGCCTGCGGTACCTGGCGCATGGCGCGCTCGGTCAGGTCACGGTGCGTGATCACCAGGTCAACATCCGGTGGCAGGCTGTTAATGGCGCTGTTGGTCACGGAGATGTTGGTCAGACCTGCATCCTGCACTTTCTTACGCAGCACGCCTGCACCCATTGCGCTGGAACCCATGCCTGCATCACAGGCCACGATGATTTTACGCACGTGGCTCAGGTCGTTAGAGACATCACCTGCGGCCAGTGGGGTCGCGCCTTTGGATTCGGCTTTCATGTCGTGCATACGACGGGTTGCTGCTTCGATGTCATCATCTTCTTTCACTTTGCTGGTTTTCAGCAGAATAGAAGAGACCACGAAGGAGACCGCCATGGCGGCAAAAATGGCCGCGATGTTTGCGAAGTAAGCCCCTTTTGGCGTCATTGCCAGCACCGCCAGGATAGAGCCCGGAGAGGCCGGAGACACCAGGCCACCGCCCAGCACGCTCAGGGTGAACACGCCGGTCATACCGCCGAGGATAACGGCCAGGATCAGACGTGGGTTCATCAGCACATACGGGAAGTAAATTTCGTGGATACCGCCCAGGAAGTGGATGATAGCCGCACCGCCAGCAGACTGCTTCGCGCTGCCGCGACCAAAGAAGATGTACGCCAGCAGCACACCCATACCCGGGCCCGGGTTGGCTTCAATCAGGAAGAAGATGGACTTGCCGAGGTCGTGCGACTGCTGAATACCCAGCGGCGAGAAGATACCGTGGTTAATGGCGTTGTTGAGGAACAGGATTTTCGCCGGTTCAACAAAGATAGACGCCAGCGGCAGCATCTCGTGCGCCACCATGAAGTTAACGCCAGCCGCCAGAATTTTAGACAGGACTTCAACTGCCGGGCCAATGCCGAGGAACGCCAGAATCGCGAGGATCATCCCGATGATGCCCGCAGAGAAGTTGTTCACCAGCATTTCGAAGCCGGATTTGATCTTACCATCAACCCAGACGTCGAATTTCTTAATCGCCCAGCCGCCCAGAGGGCCGGCAATCATCGCCCCGAGGAACATCGGCATATCCGCGCCGACGATAACCCCCATCGTGGTGATGGCACCTACGACACCACCACGGTCACCGCCCACCAGACGACCACCGGTGAAACCGATGAGCAGTGGCAGCAGGTAGGTAATCATTGGGCCAACAAGTTTCGCCAGCGTTTCGTTAGGCAACCACCCTGTCGGAATAAACAATGCAGTGATGATACCCCACGCGATAAACGCGCCGATATTTGGCATCACCATGTTGCTGAGGAAACGACCAAAGCTTTGAACTTTGATCTTGAAATCGGATGACATAAAACACCCCTTCTTTTGATTACGCTTAGGCTTGTGGCCCGAGGTTTATTGTTAATGTGCGGCGGCAGAGGTAGCCGGGCCCTGTTCTGATGCTGTGAAATCTGGCACTGAATCGTTCAACTGTCCAGACAGTGAAAATTTATGTGATTTGTGTCACGTAAATGTAGGGGGTGTGGTCAGTAATTGGGTGATCTGAATCACAAAATAAGTGGACAAAAAAAATACGATGGTGAGAATTAACGCAAAAACTACCAATTTTCGTGATATACATCACATTTTGATTTGGCGTGTTTGTTTCTGGATTGTGATTGATTTCACAAAATATTTTTATGCAGATTTCTCCGGCTGCGATCGCCAGCAAACTCTGCTTTGCGATTCGGTGCCATGCTGAAACAGCACGACACGTAAAGCTAAAAAACCACTTTTGATGTGTGGTATGGCGAAAAGTTAAAAGGTGGATTACGCTCATATTGTAAGGTTAAGTCTATTATTATTCAGGATATATTTTGACACGCTTATAAACTTGCATGGAGATATTATAAAAACCCATACTCCCCGGCTCTGAAATAGTGAGCAAAAAACCGTTTTTATAAAAAATAATTAGGTTGCGTACTGTTTTATTAATTTAATGAGTTGACGTTGTTTAAGTGAGGAGAATATGTTTCTCAACTATTTTGCGCTGGGCGTATTGATTTTTGTATTTCTGGTTCTTTTTTACGGAATCATCGCCATTCATGACATCCCTTATAATATGGCCAAAAAGCGTAACCATCCGCATGCCGATGCTATTCACACGGCAGGGTGGATTAGTCTGTTTACGCTTCATGCCATCTGGCCGTTCCTGTGGATTTGGGCCACCCTGTACCGCGAAGATCGCGGCTGGGGTATGCAAAACCACATCACCAGGGCTGATGAGGTCCCGGGCATGGATGCGCTAGCCAAACGCGTGGCGGAACTCGAACAAAAGCTGGCCGCAGTAGAGCCTACTGCTGATAAGAACACGCTGGAGCGCTAATCATGGATCTGTTGATTATTTTGACCTACGTGGCATTTGCCTGGGCCATCTTTAAAATATTCCGTATTCCGGTAAACCAGTGGACGCTTGCCACCGCCACATTAGGTGGGGTGTTTATTGTTGCCGGACTTATTCTGCTCATGAACTATAACCACCCATATACGTTTACGGCGCAAAAAGCGGTTATTTCCATTCCGATTACGCCGCAGGTGACCGGCGTGGTTAGCGAAGTGACCGATAAAAATAACCAGCTAATTAAAAAAGGCGAAGTGTTATTTAAGCTGGATCCAGGCCGTTATCAGGCGCGGGTCGACAGACTGCAGGCTGACCTGGTGACCGCGACGCATAACATCGATAATCTGAAAGCGCAGCTGGCGGAAGCTGTCGCCAATACCACGCGCGTTTCCGCTGAGCGCGATCGCCTGTACAAAGATTATCAGCGCTACCTGAAAGGCAGCCAGGCGAAGGTGAATCCATTCTCTGAAAGCGATATCGACAACGCGCGGCAGAACTATCTGGCGCAGGATGCACTGGTAAAAGGCTCCGTTGCTGAACAGGTGCAGATCCAAAGCCAGTTAGACAGCATGGTGAACGGCGAGCAGTCGCAGATTGCCTCCTTACGCGCCCAGCTTGCCGAAGCGAAATACAATCTGGATCAGACCGTGGTGCGTGCGCCGAGCAATGGCTATATCACCCAGGTGCTGATCCGTCCGGGGACCTATGCCGCCGCGCTGCCTCTGCGTCCGGTGATGGTCTTTATTCCTGAACAGAAACGTCAGATCGTGGCCCAGTTCCGCCAGAACTCGCTGCTGCGTCTGAAGCCGGGTGATGAAGCGGAAGTGGTGTTTAACGCTCTGCCGGGCCAGGTGTTCTCCGGTAAGCTCACCAGTATTCTGCCGGTGGTGCCGGGAGGAACCTATCAGGCGCAGGGCGCACTGCAGTCGCTGACGGTGGTGCCGGGCACGGATGGCGTACAGGCGCTGATTGAGCTGGAACCCAACGCCGAGGTCGATGCCCTGCCGGACGGTATTTATGCCCAGGTGGCAGTCTATTCGGACCACTTCGCCCACGTTTCTGTCATGCGTAAAGTGCTGCTGCGGATGACCAGCTGGATGCACTACCTCTACCTCGATCACTAATCCCTCCCGGGCAGGAATGCGACACGCAGACCTGCCCTTTTTTCATCGCTTGATCCATACTGACTTTTTTCCGGCATCAAGGATCAGGCAATGAAACTCATCGGTAGCTACACCAGTCCCTTCGTGCGAAAAATCTCGATTCTCCTGCTGGAGAAGGGGATTGAATTTGAATTCGTCAATGAGCAGCCCTACAACGCTGAAAACGGCGTCGCGCAGTACAATCCGCTGGGGAAAGTCCCCGCGCTGGTGACGGACGAGGGTGAATACTGGTTCGATTCCCCGATTATTGCCGAGTACATAGAACTGCTGGGCGTTGCGCCGGCCATGCTGCCTGCTGACCCAAAAGCGGCGCTGGCGGTGAAGCAAATTGAAGCCCTGGCCGACGGCATTATGGATGCGGCGCTTACCTCCGTGCGTGAACAGGCGAGGCCTGCCGCCCAGCAGTCAGAAAACGAACTGCTGCGCCAGCGGGAAAAAATCAGCCGCAGCCTGGACCGGTGCGAACAGCTTATCCGGGAGGGCAAGATCCACATCGACAGCCTGAACCTGGGGACCATCGCCATCGCCTGCGCCATCGGTTACCTCAACTTCCGCCGCGTCTCCCCTGGCTGGTGCGTCGACCGTCCGTTGCTGGTGAAACTCGCAGAATCGCTTTTTAGCCGCGAGAGCTTTGCCCGAACCGAACCACCAAAGGCTTGACGCGGGTTATAACACTTCGCCGCGGGAGGGGGTACAATCTCTCCACATGTTAACTCCCTCTCCCGTCGGGAGGGGGGAAGATATTTACTCGCCAGGCGCTTTCATGACTACTCATCATTCGCTGTACAGCCAGATCCCCGCGACCGATCGTCTTCTTCGCAACCCCCGTATTCATGCCGCTGTTGAACGTTTCGGCCATACCGCGACGGTTGAGATGTTACGTCTGCTTCAGGACGAAGCCCGAGGTGCGATTCAGGCAGAAAACGCCTTGCCCGCCTGGTGTAGTGCCTGGGAGCAGGAAGTTGAACAGCGGCTGGAGGCCAAGGCGCAAAGCGCGTTGCGCCCGGTGATTAACCTGACGGGAACCGTGCTGCATACCAATCTGGGGCGCGCGCAGCAGGCGGAAGAGGCGGTGGACGCCGTGATGAAGGCCATGCGAGCGCCTGTGACGCTGGAGTACGATCTTGGCGGCGCCGGGCGCGGGCATCGCGATCGCGCGCTGGCGGAGTTGCTGTGCCAGCTGACCGGCGCGGAAGATGCCTGCATTGTGAACAACAACGCCGCGGCGGTGCTGCTGATGCTGGCGGCCACCGCCAGCGGCAAAGAGGTGGTGGTGTCCCGCGGTGAGCTGGTGGAGATTGGCGGCGCGTTTCGCATCCCGGACGTGATGCGCCAGGCGGGCTGTACGCTGCATGAAGTGGGTACCACCAACCGCACCCATGCGAAAGATTATCGCGCGGCGGTGAATGAAAATACCGCCCTGCTGATGAAGGTCCACACCAGCAATTACCATATTGAAGGCTTTACCAAAGCGGTTGACGAGGCCGGGCTGGCGGCGATGGGGCACGAGCTGAATATACCGGTGATTGCCGATCTCGGCAGCGGCTCGCTGGTCGACCTGAGCCAGTACGGTCTGCCGAAAGAACCGATGCCGCAGGAGATGATTGCGGCGGGCGTAAGCCTGGTCAGCTTCTCCGGCGACAAACTGCTGGGCGGGCCGCAGGCCGGGATTATCGTGGGTAAACGCGAACTGATTGCGAAGCTGCAGCAGCACCCGCTCAAGCGCGCCCTGCGTGCCGATAAAATGACCCTTGCCGCGCTGGACGCGACGCTGCGACTCTATCTCTATCCTGAGAAGCTGGCTGACCGCCTGCCGACGCTGCGTCTGTTAACCCGGGATGCCGCCTCGATTCGCGCCCAGGCCGAGCTACTGCTGCCGCGCGTCGCGCCGCACTATCCCGATTTTGACGTTCGCATTGAGCCTTGCCAGTCACAGATTGGCAGCGGTTCGTTGCCGGTGGACAGGCTGCCGAGTGAAGCGCTGACGTTCACCCCGCGCGACGGGCGCGGCAGCCACCTTGAAGCCCTGTCGTCGCGCTGGCGTAATTTGTCGACGCCGGTGATCGGGCGGATTTACGATGGCCGGATGTGGCTGGATCTGCGCTGCCTTGAAGATGAAGAGCGATTTCTGGAGATGTTGTTGAAATGATTATTGCCACCGCCGGTCACGTTGACCACGGAAAAACCACGTTACTGCAGGCGATCACCGGCGTAAACGCCGACCGCCTGCCGGAAGAGAAAAAGCGCGGCATGACCATCGATCTGGGGTATGCCTACTGGCCCCAGCCTGATGGCCGCGTGCTGGGTTTTATTGATGTGCCGGGGCATGAAAAGTTTCTGTCTAACATGCTGGCGGGGGTAGGCGGCATCGATCATGCCCTGCTGGTGGTGGCCTGTGATGATGGCGTTATGGCGCAAACCCGCGAGCATCTGGCGATCCTGCAGCTGACCGGCAACCCGCAGCTGACTGTGGCGCTGACCAAAGCCGATCGCGTGGATGACGCTCGCGTCAGCGAGGTGCGCGAAGCGGTGCAGGCGACCTTACGGGAATATGGCTTTGCCGATGCAGCGCTTTTTGTCACCGTGGCGACCGAAGGGCGAGGTATCGACGAACTTCGCCACCACTTGCAGCATCTTTCATCACGTGATCACGCCGGCCATCACCGTTTCCGTCTGGCGATTGACCGGGCGTTTAGCGTGAAGGGGGCGGGTCTGGTGGTCACCGGGACGGCGCTCAGCGGCGAAGTGAAAGTAGGCGATAGCTTATGGTTGACGGGCGTGAATAAACCGATGCGCGTGCGCGGCCTGCATGCTCAAAACCAGCCCACAGAGCAGGCTCACGCCGGGCAGCGGATCGCGCTGAACATTGCCGGGGATGTGGAAAAAGAGCAGCTTAACCGCGGCGACTGGCTGCTGGCCGATGCCCCGCCTGAACCGTCTGAACGCGTCATTGTCTCCCTGCAGACGCATGCGCCGCTGACCCAATGGCAGCCGCTGCATATTCACCACGCGGCCAGCCATATTACCGGGCGCGTGTCGCTGCTGGAAAACGACCTTGCTGAACTGGTGTTCGATTCGCCGCTGTGGCTGGCAGACAACGATCGTCTGGTGCTGCGTGATATTTCCGCGCGCGAAACGCTGGCCGGGGCGCGGGTGGTGATGCTTAACCCGCCGCGACGCGGCAAGCGGAAACCTGAATATTTGCAATGGCTGGCCGCGCTGGCGCAGGCCAGAGAAGATGACGCCGCGCTGCGGGTGCATCTTGAGCGTGGGGCGGTGAGTCTTAAGGATTTCGCATGGGCGCGCCAGCTGAGCGGGGAAGGCTTGCGACAGCTGACACAAGAGCCGGGCTTTATACAGGCGGGTAACCGCCTGCTCAATGCCCCGGTTGCCGCACGCTGGCAGCGCAAGATACTGACTACGCTCGCCACTTACCATGAACAGCATCAGGATGAGCCTGGCCCGGGTCGGGAACGTCTGCGGCGCATGGCGCTGCCAATGGAAGACGATGCGCTGGTGCTGCTGCTAATTGAAAACATGCGCGAAAGCGGGGCGATCAAAAGCCACCACGGCTGGCTGCACCTGCCGGATCACAAGGCCGGGTTTAGCGCAGAGCAAGAAGCAATATGGCAGAAAGTGGCCCCGCTGTTTGGCGACGAACCATGGTGGGTTCGCGATCTGGCTCGTGAAACAAACGCCGACGAGCAGGTGATGCGCCAGGTGTTGCGGCATGCCGCGCAGCAGGGGCTGATAGTCGCGATCGTAAAAGATCGTTATTACCGTAACGATCGTATTGTTGCGTTTGCGAACCTGATCCGCGAGCGGGATCAGGCGCGGGGCTCCACCTGCGCAGCCGATTTCCGCGACCAGCTGAACGTGGGCCGCAAGCTGGCGATTCAGATCCTGGAGTATTTCAACCGTATCGGCTTCACTCGCCGTCGCGGTAACGATCATGTCCTGCGGGATTCACTGCTCTTTCCAGAAACACCGTGACCCCTGTCGTAAACACCGTTACCGGCTGGCGATAAAATCACCAGCCGGTACTACCCTTGTTGTACACCCACAGCAAGGAGACGGTCATGACAAACAATCCTCCCTCATCGCGTATCCAGCCTGGCGAGTATGGTTTTCCCCTTAAGCTGAAGCCCCGTTATGACAACTTTATTGGCGGCGACTGGGTCGCTCCCGTCGACGGCGAATACTATTCCAACCTGACCCCTGTTACCGGCCAGCCGCTGTGTGAGATTGCCAGCTCCGGCAAGCGTGATATCGATCTGGCGCTGGATGCGGCGCACAAAGCGAAAGATAAATGGGCCCATACCTCCGTGCAGGACAGGGCGGCCCTGTTGTTCAAAATTGCCGACCGGATGGAGCAAAACCTTGAGCTGCTGGCGACGGCTGAAACCTGGGATAACGGCAAGCCGATCCGGGAAACCATGGCGGCAGACGTGCCGCTGGCGATTGACCACTTCCGCTATTTCGCCTCCTGTATTCGTGCCCAGGAGGGCGGGATCAGCGAGGTAGACAGTGACACCGTGGCGTATCACTTCCACGAACCGCTGGGTGTCGTCGGGCAAATTATTCCGTGGAACTTCCCGCTGCTGATGGCGAGCTGGAAAATGGCACCAGCGCTGGCGGCGGGAAACTGTATTGTGCTTAAACCGGCCCGTCTGACGCCGCTCTCGGTTCTGCTGCTGATGGAAATCGTTGGCGATCTTCTGCCGCCGGGCGTGATTAACGTGGTGAACGGCGCGGGCGGTGAGATAGGCGAATATCTGGCTACTTCAAAACGTATCGCTAAAGTGGCGTTTACCGGCTCGACGGAAGTGGGCCAGCAGATCATGCAGTACGCCACGCAGAACATCATTCCGGTGACGCTGGAGCTGGGGGGCAAATCCCCGAACATCTTCTTCGCGGACGTGATGGAAGAAGAGGATGCCTTCTTCGATAAAGCCCTGGAGGGATTTGCGCTGTTTGCCTTTAACCAGGGCGAAGTCTGTACCTGCCCAAGCCGCGCGCTGGTGCAGGAGTCCATCTATGAGCGCTTTATGGAGCGGGCCATTCGCCGCGTCGAGTCTATCCGCAGCGGTAACCCGCTCGATAACGTCACCCAGATGGGCGCGCAGGTCTCGCACGGACAGCTGGAGACTATCCTCAACTACATTGATATCGGCAAGAAAGAAGGGGCGGATATTCTGACCGGCGGTCGCCGTAAAGTGCTGGGTGGGGATCTGCAGGAGGGGTACTACCTTGAGCCGACGATCCTGTTCGGTCAGAACAACATGCGCGTTTTCCAGGAGGAAATTTTCGGACCGGTGCTGGCCGTGACCACCTTCAAAACGATGGAGGAGGCGCTGGAGATTGCCAACGACACGCCATATGGCCTGGGGGCAGGCGTCTGGAGCCGCAACGGTAATCTGGCCTATAAAATGGGCCGGGGCATACAGGCCGGGCGCGTATGGACTAACTGCTACCACGCCTATCCCGCGCACGCGGCGTTTGGGGGATATAAGCAGTCGGGCATCGGGCGTGAAACCCACAAGATGATGCTGGAGCATTACCAGCAGACGAAATGTCTGCTGGTCAGCTACTCTGATAAACCGCTGGGGCTGTTCTAATCACCCAGTTCAGGCCGTCCGTGGGCGGCCTGAGCAATTTGCTGGCGCAGGCAGTTCAGAACGCCGTCCAGAACGTATTGCACACGCCAGGGCTGGTATTCGCGTTTACGGAAAATGGCGGTCAGATCGAGCCACCACTCCTCCTGATGCGGAAAGCAAGGGACCAGCATGCCTTTGGTTAATTCTTTCTCCAGACTCTCTTTTGGCGCAAACACGATTCCCAGATTATTTCTTGCCAGCTCCAGGGCCGTCTGCGTATTGTCACAAATATAATTACCCGTTACCCGGTAATCATGTACGTGATCGCTGCCGTGGACGCGGAAACGCCAGATGTTTGCATCATCGACCAGCATGGAATCAATGAGAATACAGGAGTGATTAATTAAATCTTCAGGTCCCGTTAAGGGGTGTTTATTTAAATAGTCAACGGTTGCGAATGCCGTTACGGAATATTTTGTTAGCACACTGGCAACCAGGCTTTCGTCTTTCGGCTGTGCATAAGTAATTAAGATATCGCAGTCATCCGGAAAGGTAACCCCTTCTGAAAATTCATTCCGGTCCAGATTATAGGTTTTCAGGGAGATGCGGATGTCACCGATGTTCTCTATCTGATGGATCACGTGCCGCGCGAGATAGGTCACGATGCCCGTTGGGGCGTAGATCGTCACTTTTCCGCGCTTTTCATGCTTATAATCAGCAATGAAATTAACAAGTTGACTGTTCTTATCCAACGTGGCATTCACGTAAGGGAGTAACGCCTCGCCAAACTGGGTGAGGGCGAGCTGACGGGTGGTGCGCTCGAAAACCTTCAGCCCAACCCGCGTTTCAAAATCAGACAGATATTTACTGACGTTGGCCTGCGCCATACCCAGCAGGGCGGCGGCATCACCAATGCTGTGGGTTGCGGCGATAACGGATATGATTTTTAATTCGCGTGGTTTTAGCTGTAATTTACTCATCCTGCGCACCCATCTATATGATTTTATATATAATATTATATAAACCGCAGCGTTGCATTGGCAAATTTGTAACCATTATTATTCGCCTCGCTTGTTTGGCATATAAATGGATTACATGTAATGACTATTAAATACAATTTACTCATCGCGGCCACGTTATTTGCAACAACTTCTGCAATGGCCGGTGACTTTTCACTTGGCGCGGGGGCTGTATTTAATGAGTCTCCTTACAAAGGATATAATGAAAATACCACCGCGGTTCCGTTAATTAGCTATGAAGGCGACAGATTCTATGTTCGCCAGACCACGGGCGGATGGATCCTGTGGAAAGACGCAAAGAATGAATTCAGCCTGACCGCATCGTGGATGCCGCTGCATTTTGATCCAGAAGATAACGACGACCATCAGATGAAAAAACTTGATGAGCGTAAAGCGTCTGCCTTCCTCGGTGGCGCCTACTACCGCCACGAAAGCTGGGGGTCTCTGAAAGTGGCCGTTGCCGGCGATGCGATGGATGAAAGCGGTGGCGTGGTGGGCGAGGTCTCGTACTTCCGCCCAATCAGGATGGAACGCCTGACCCTGACGCCCTCTTTCGGTGTTTTCTACAGCGACGAAAGCTACAACGACTATTACTACGGCGTATCCGGCAGCGAGTCTCGTCGCTCAGGTCTGGATGAATACACCGCCGGTGACAGCTGGACGCCATACGTTGGCCTGGCGGCAAAATATCAGTTAACCGAGAAGCTGTTCCTTAACGCCAGCGCGGTCTATACCGTATTACCTGACGACGTGAAGAACAGCCCGATGATCGACCGCGACGACAGCTTCGCGCTGATGACCGGCCTGACCTGGCGTTTCTGATGTGATAAGGCCGGGTGGCGGCTTCGCCTTACCCGGCCTACGATAGCCCCTACATTTTTTTTGCAATACAGCGTATCCCCCTTTTCTTTTCTCGATGCATCTTCCCGTTCCGGCAACCTATGGCTGCACTGTTGTTCCCGATGCGCTAATGTGATGCGACCCGATAGTGATGGTGTGTATTATGTGTATAATCATGGAAGGATTAGGATGTGAAAAGTGCGGATGTCATTACTGTTCTGATCAGGCATGGCTGGAAATGTGTGAGAACGAAAGGAAGCCATCATCAGTTTCGTCACCCCGTGAAGAAAGGGCTGGTGACTGTCCCACATCCTAAAAAGGATATTAAACCGGGCACCCTCGCGCAGATTTGGCGGCAGGCGGGCATTCAACACTGATATCAGGAGTAGTTATGTTTTATCCGGCTTACATTCATTCTGACTCAGACGGAAGCGCCAGCGGTTTTTTCCCTGACGTTCCGGGCTGTTTTTTTGCAGGTGATTCCCTGGATGATGCATTTCAGGATGCACGTGATGCACTCACCGCCCACTTCGAAGCACTGTTTGAAGTGGATGAAGTCCTGCCTCTTCCGGGTAATGTGGAAGCGCATCTGGAAAGTCGTCCAGAGGATTTCATTGGTGGGCAATGGCTGTTGGTGGATATTAATATGAAGCAGTTCGACGGCAGAGCCGAGCGTATCAACATCACGATGCCTCGACGTTTGCTGGTAAAGATCGACTCCTTTGTAAGCGAGCACCCTCAGTTCGGCAATCGAAGCGCATTTCTGGCTGAGGCAGCACGTCGCGTGCTGCCTTAACGTTCTCCCTCTCCCGTGGGAGAGGGCTGGGGTGAGGGCAACAGGCCGCAGATAATCAGCCTTCATCCACCCAAATCCGCATTTCCCCTTCTCCCCGGTTAGCCCAGCTAAACCAGGGGATAAAGGTCAACATTTTGGGCTGAGGCTGCACCGGAGAGCGGTCATACTGCCATAACGCCGCCGATCCCGTCTCAGTGGCGCTTCGTGCTACCCCTTGCGCCTGAACCAGCATCTTATGTGCGAAAATCCCTTTTCCTTCAAAGACCCGAAATACGCTGTCGGCAGGCAGGGAGAGGTTATGTAGGTTCGCTCCGTTATCGGCCTCTTCCAGGCAGTAGACCAGCGGGCCGCGCTGCAGGGCGACCTTGCCCGCCTGCTGGCGTACCTGCGGGTTTCCATACACGCGGCGAACCGGCATCGGTAGCGTCAGCGTGACAGCATCCCCCTCTTGCCAGGTACGGGTCAGGTAGAGGTATCCCCGGGAGATTTCACCCGCAACGGCTTCACCGTTCAGCGACACGGCAGGTGCCGCGCACCAGTCCGGGAGCCGCAGGGCCAGGGTATGCCTCACCGGCGCAGGTGAGACGATCTCGATATTTACCTCTTCCTGCCAAGGATAATTGCCGCTAATCCGCAGTTGCAGCGTCTCGTCGCCCACCGGTATGGCGACCTCGTTGCCCACGTAGAGGTTAATAAAAAGCGCATCCGGGCGAACGGTATAGATGTAATGCCCCAGCGACGTCAGCACGCGAGCGATATTCGGCGGGCAACAGGCACAGCCGAACCAGCGCTGGCGAACGGGTTTCACATGATCGTAGATATGGTTGAACGCCAGGGTTTTCGGATGGACCTCCAGAGGGTTCACATAGAAGAAGTGCTTACCGTCCAGCGCCATGCCCCCAAGCACCGTGTTGTATAACGCCCGCTCCATCACGTCGGCGTAGTGACTGTCGGCCTCCATCTCCAGCATCCGACGGGCAAACATCATCAGGCCGATGGAGGCGCAACTTTCGGCATAGACCGTATCGTTGGGCAAATCATAATCGCTGCTGAAGGCTTCACCGCTGCTTTGCGAGCCTATCCCGCCAGTTATGTACAGCTGGCGCTGCGCCATGTTGTTCCACAGTCTCAGGCAGTCCTGCCGCTTGCCCTCGTCATGGCTCAGGCGAGCCAGATGCGCCATGCCCGCCATCAGGTAGACAAAGCGCACCGCGTGGCCAGTGGCCGTTTGCTGTTCAGCTAGTGGCTGATGCGCCTGGCTGTAGGCTTTGTCCTTGACCATCCATGCCGGACCGTAGGTGTTCCAGTATGACGTTCTGCCACGCTTCTCATATTCGATATCGTAGAAGTGAGGCTGCACGCCGCGTTGTTCAATAAAATATTTCACTAGCGTGAGATAGCGTGGCTCCTGGGTAACGTCATAAAGCCGCATCAGCGCCAGCTCGATTTCCGGGTGACCCGGATAACCGTGGAGCTGGTTGTCACCAGGGCCAAACACGCTGTCGATGTGGTCCGCCAGACGGCATACCACCTCCAGCAGCCGGCGTTTACCGGTGCCCTGAAAATACGCCACGCCGGCTTCAATCATATGTCCTGCGCAGTAAAGTTCGTGGCATTCAGCCAGGTTGGTCCAGCGCTCGCTGGGGGCTTTTACCGTAAAATAGGTATTGAGATAGCCATCTTCACACTGCGCTGCCGCGATCAGTTCAATGACCTCGTCGGCGGTTTTTTCCAGTTCAGCGTCCGGTTTCTGGCACAGCGACCACGCTACGGCTTCCAGCCATTTCGCCACGTCGCTGTCCTGAAAGACCATGCCGTAGAACTCCCCCTGCTCGAGGCCTGCCGCGATGCGGAAGTTGGTGATGGCATGGCTGGGTTCGGCGTCCTGCACGCGATCGTTCAGCGCATCCCACTGGTAGGGGATCACCACATCACGCACCAGCCGCTGATACTGGCCGAGAAACGGGTCGTTGATTTTCAGGTTGTGCAGGTTGGCTTCCATTACGGGCATAGCGTTCTCCTCAGGACGATACATGACGCTGGCGCAGATCGGTGGCAATGCGCGCCATCATCGGGTTGTTGAGCCTGCACCAGCGAACAGAGACAGCCAGCAGCAGGTGGAATAGGGCAGGGAGTAACGTCTCCATGGCGGTGATACCCTGCAGTGAAGCGGGAGTCTGGTTGCCCGTGCCAGGCTGGTAGGCCACGGCGATAAACACCAGACTGATGATCCCGGCGCTGGATGCCCACGCCAGCTTGATGAAAAACAGGTTAAAGGCGAAGTTCATGCCCGACGAGCGCACGCCCGTTTTCCACTCGCCGTAGTCGTCGGCAAAGGCCATCAGCGAGAAGTGCAGCGGCAGGGTAAAACCGAGAATGACGCCGTTGCTCAGAATGACGATAAGCCACAGGGTCTGGTGAGCCGGGCCGCCGGGCAGGAACCACATGCCCACCGCGAGCGCGGCCAGCACCAGGTTGGTGTAGTAGTAAAGTTTGACAGTATCAACGCGGCGAGAGAGAGGGTTGACGATCACCGCGCCCAGAATGGCCGCGAAGGTCACCATGGTGAAAAACAGCGAGGTATAGGCGGTGCTGCCCTGCAGCACGTAGGTGATGAAGTACATGTAACCGCCGCCGCGGATGTTGAACACGTTGATCAGCAAAAACGACATCACCAGCATCAGCAGCAGCTGGTCATTTTTACGCAGACCGGCCAGGTGTTCGCGCAGGGTGAATTTGCCCATCAGCGCCAGCGGAACGCGCTCACGCACCCAGAAGAAGCAGCAGAGAAACATTACTACCGCGATGGCGCACAGCACGCCAACCCCCAGTTGATAGCCCCGTGCGGCATTCCCCTGGCCCAACTCCGCAACCAGCCACGGCAGACCCACGGAGACCAGAAAACCCGCCACGCCGCACAGCACAAAGCGCCATGACTGGCAGGAGATCACCTCGTTGTGACGAGTCGTCATGGTGTTGATCAGCGCGCAGTAGGGAACGTTGATGGCGGTATAGCCGACGGACAACAGCAGGTATGTCCCGAACGCCCAGGCGATTTTCACGCCCATACTGGCTTCCGGCACGGTGAAGGTCAGCACGCCAATAATTCCGATGGGAAATGCCACCCACAGCTGCCAGGGACGAAAGCGTCCCCAGCGGCTCTGGGTGCGGTCGGCAATGATACCCATCACCGGGTCGGAAATGGCATCAAAGACGCGCAGGGCGATAAACAGCGTACCGACAAGTGCCGGGGTGAGGCCAAAAACGTCGGTGTAGAAAAAGGTCAGAAAATTCATGATCAGGCAGGTCATCACCGTTCCGCCCGCATCGCCCAGGCCGTAGCCAATTTTCTCGCGAATGGACAAACGGCTATCGGCTGCCCCTTGTGTCACGTCTGATTCTGTAATCGGTGTGGAAGTCATGAGATAACTCCTCAGGAATCGAATTTATTATCGTATTTGTGCAAGGTACGCATTTATTCTGCACCGAACAGGCAGGCCAACAAGAGAAGGGAAAAGTATAAAAAGATGACGATTCCGACCTGATGATAAAAATGTGAATTTGATCGAGCCGTTATTCGGTTATTTATTAATAATCAAAGCGTAAGTCGAATATTAACGGCACTAAAAGCGGAATGGTGAATATCCATGCTCGAATTATCCATAGCGCTTCCGATTAAAGTCCAGAATGGCGGGCTGTTTATTTCCCGGGGCGTGGGGCGTCACCCTGCCAGGAAGTTAACCTCATGGGAGATAATATTTGTTGAAAAAGGGACATTAACGATCCAGGAAGAAAATCATCTCTTTGAGGTGAAGGCGGGAGAAAGTTTGCTTCTCTGGCCGGGCCGTCGACATGTGGGCGTAGAGGATTTCCCGGCGGACCTGCGCTTTTACTGGCTCCACTTTGAGGTTGAAAAGCAACATGTCATCTTGCCAGAAGCCACCCCTCTGGCAATAGAACAACATTGCCGCGTAAGGGATGCGCAATATGTTATTGCGCTATTTCGGCAATTCCTCAGCGAGCAGGAGAAATTACAGCGAAGCGTGGCGCTGGAGATGATTTTATTACTGATTTTACAGCAGGTGTCGATCTCGTCGGGATATGAAGACAACGCCGATGAGGCCGGGGCGGCAATGGCATGGAAGGCGAAGCAGCTTATTCGCACGCAGTTTCATTTGCCACTTTCCACATCGCAGCTGGCAAAAGCGTTGCACTGTAATGCTGATTATCTCGGACGCGTGTTTCGCCGGACTTTCCATTTAACCCTGACGGAAGCAATACATCGCCAGCGCGTCAGGGCGGCAGAAAAACTGTTGCTGGATGGCACCGCCTCGCTCACCGAAGTGGCCACCCGCTGCGGTTTTAATGACGTAGGTTATTTCCGACAGATATTTTCAAAGCACACCGGGTTAACCCCCGCCGTCTGGAAACGGCGGTACTGTAAAGAGCATATTAATTCCGGATGATCACTGGCCGTAATAGGCATGCGCCCCGTGCTTACGCAGATAATGTTTGTCGAGCAGTTCCTGCTGCATAACCGGAAGCTGGGGGGCAAGCTGGCGCGAGAACAGACCCATGTAGGCGCACTCTTCCAGCACGACGGCATTATGTACCGCATCGGCGGCATCTTTACCCCAGGCGAACGGGCCGTGAGAGTGCACCAGAACCGCCGGGATCTGCACTGGGCTGAGATCGCGCTCCTCGAAGGTTTTGATGATCACTTCCCCCGTCTGGTATTCGTATTCCCCTGCAATCTCGGCCGGGGTCATCTTCCGCGTGCAGGGGATTGTCCCGTAGAAATAGTCGGCGTGCGTGGTGCCCCATGCCGGTAAATCCTGCCCCGCCTGCGACCAGATGGTAGCGTGGCGAGAGTGGGTATGCACGATGCCGCCGATCTCCGGGAAACGACGATACAGCGCAAGATGCGTTGGGGTGTCTGACGAGGGTTTTTTGCGGCCTTCGACCACCTCACCGGTGGCGATATTCAGCACCACCATATCTTCTGCGGTCATCACGTCATACTCCACGCCGGAGGGCTTGATCACCATCAGGCCGCTTGCGCGATCCACTGCGCTGACGTTGCCCCAGGTGAAGGTCACCAGCTGGTGGGCGGGAAGCGCCAGGTTTGCCGCCAGTACCTCGGCTTTGAGTTGTTCTAACATGTCATGCCTCCTTCCTGCATGCGGGCTTCAATCCAGCGGCGCGCCTGGATGATCTCCAGCACCGGCTCTTTTGCTTTTTCAGTCCACATTTCAATCAGAAACGCACCGCGATAGTTCAGCTGATTGAGTGTGCTAAATATCCCTACGAAATCGACGCAGCCCTCGCCAAACGGCACATCGCGGAACTGTCCCGGACTTTGCTCGGTGACGGGCTGGGTATCTTTCAGGTGAATTGCAGCGATGCGATCGATACCCAGCGTCAATTCGGCAGCCACATCGTTGCCCCACGCGCTGAGGTTGCCGACATCCGGATAAACGCTGAACCACGGCGAGGCGAGCATCTCATCCCATTTTTTCCATTTGCTGATGGAGTTCATAAACGCCGTGTCCATGATCTCCACCGCCAGCATCACCTGGGCGGCCGCGGCCTGCTCTACAGCCCACGCCAGCCCTTCAGCAAAGCGCTGTTGCGTGCCCTCGTCGTGCGCTTCGTAGTAGACGTCATAACCCGCAAGCTGGATGGTGCGAATGCCGAGATCGCGGGCCAGCCTGATGGCTTTGGTCATGATTTCACGGGCGCGTTCACGCACGGTTTCATCCCGGCTTCCAAACGGGAAGCGGCGGTGGGCCGACAGGCACATGGAGGGGATCGCCACCCCGGTTTCCAGCATCGCTTCAACCAGCGATGCGCGCTGTGTGGTGCTCCACTCGAGGCGCGACAGGCGTTCGTCGGTTTCATCAACCGACATCTCAACAAAGTCGAACCCGCAGCTTTTCGCCAGCACCAGGCGCTCTGGCCAGGTGAGGGATTTCGGCAGCGCTTTTTCGTAAATACCTAACGGATGCTGACGCATGGTTACGCTCCCCAGATGTCGCGGATTTGTGAATGGAACGCGTGCGCCACCTGCGATGGATTGGCCGCGCCTGCCAGCGCGCGTCCGGCAATGAAGGCTTTCACATTGATCTGCTTAAACAGCGGCAGGTCGGCGGGGGTGATGCCGCCGGTGATCGAGATCTGCAAACCGATGTCGGAGAGGGCTTTCATTCTGGCGAGATCCGCCTCACCCCACTGCTGTCCGCTGGCCTGGGCGTCGCGACCCCGGTGATAAATGGCCTGCTTCACGCCGATGCGCTGCCAGGCGCGCGCGTCGTCCAGCGTCCAGTGGCCAAAGAGTTCCATCTGGATTTCTCCCCCGCAACGCAGTGCTACTTCGTGGCCTCTTTCAACGGTCGCCAGCGGTGCGGCGCAGATAATGGTCATCCAGTTCGCGCCAGCGCCAAACGCCTGTTCCGCCAGCGTTTCTCCGGCATCGGCCACTTTCCAGTCCGCCACGACGATCTTATCCGGGCACTGCGCGCGCAGGGCGCGTACGGCATTTAGCCCTTCGGTCAGGCACAAAAGGGTGCCCGCTTCGATAATATCGACGTGATCTGAAAGCGTCGCGACATCGCGCCGCGCGGCCTGAAGAGAGGTGTGGTCGAGCGCCAGCTGCAATAATGGTCGGCTCATAGGTCGTACTCCTTAACGCGGGCGTGGTAGCCCTGTAGTGCTGAAATCAGTAGCCGGTAGCGCTGATACTTACGCTGATAGGCTGCATGGGCGTGCATGTCAGGTTCAATGACCCGAATGTCGTGTCGAAGGGCGCGTTGCGCCGCGTGAAAATCGGGATATACGCCAGTGCCAACCAGGGCAGCCAGCGCCGCGCCGGAACAACCGGTCTCCTCAACCTGCGGCAGTTCAATGGCCAGGCCGCTGACGTCTGCAAGCATTTGCATCCACACCTCAGAATGGGTGGGTCCCCCCGTTACGCGCAGCGCATGAACGTGGGTAAAGCGTTCGAGCATACGGTTGAGGTGGGTCATGTGGCTAAATACCACGCCCTCATAAACTGCCTGGAGCAGATGCGCGCGGGTGTGCAGCGCCTGCATACCGTAGAAACCGCTGGTCATCTCCAGCCCGGCGTTGCTGCCGTAAAGGAACGGCAGGAAGAACAGATCGCTTTCGGCTTTCGGCAGGCTGGCGACGGCAAGGTTGATCTCATCGAATGACATGTCGCCCCACTGCGCAGTCAGCCACTCCAGGTTGCCGGACGAGGTAGGGCTGGCTTCGTGCACGATGTATTGCTGTGGATGCACGTAGCGTCCATAGACGTACGGGAACGGTTCGTTGTCGCGAAGCGCACTGGCGATCCCGCTGGTGACGGCCCAGGTGCCCATCACGGCGTTCAGCGTATGTTCGTCATGCAGTCCGGCGCAGATCGCGGTGGAAACCACATCAAACAGTCCACCCACGACGGGCGTGCCCGCCGCGAGACCGGTAAGTGCAGCTGCCTGAGGGGTGATTTCCCCGCACATTTCTGCTGAACCGACAACCGGCGGCAGTGCGCCGTCAACCTCGCTGATACCCAGCCAGCGCGTAAGCTGTGGGTCGTTCTGGCCGGTGTTCATGTTGTAGAGGTTGGACTCGGAAATGTTGCTCTCTTCGCTGCCTTTTACGCCGGTGAGGCACCAGCGCAGATAGTCGTGCGCCATCATCACGCAGCCGATTTGCTGATACCGCTGCGGTTCGTTCTCTTTGATCCAGCGCAGCAGGGAGACCGGATGCCCGGTCCACAGCGTCTGGCGCGTATGCGGATACAGTTTTTCGGGAATACCGTCCTGCTGCCAGCGCTGCACAATGTCCTGGGCCCGGCGGTCAGAGGAGAGGATAGCGTTGCCCAACGGCTGGTCATGTTTATCGAGTAAAAACAGTCCCTTGCCCTGCGCGGAAATACCGACACCCTTGATCTGTTTTCCGTTTACCCCTGAATGGTTGAGCAGCAAGGCCACGGTCGCGTGGCAGTGCTGCCACAGCTGGTGCATATCCCGCTCGGCGTAGCCCGCTCGTGGGCTGAGCGTGGCAACGGAGCGGCGTTCGATACTGACTTCTTTGCCCTGACTGTTGTATAAACCGGCTTTCAGATAAGTACCGCCACAATCGATACCCAGCCAGAAGGGCTCTTTTTCACTCATCTTTATCTCGCTTATTCGCCGGGTGGCGCTGCGCTTACCCGGCCTACGGTTCGGTTTGAGGGCATCAGGCCGCACGTTTATGGGGGTTCACCGTGGGATTGGGCTCTGCCCCCGCATCGCATTTCGCCGGCAGCAGCAGGGCCAGCAGCGATGCCAGCGCCAGAGACACCGCCAGGCAGTACACTCCCGCATCTTTGCTGTAGAGCGTGATCAGCACGCCTACCGCATACGGGCCGCAGAAGCCACCGAGGTTGCCCAGGGCGTTGATCACGCCACGCGCACCGCCCGCCATCTCCGCGCTGAACAGGCGGGCCGGAATGGTCCAGAACACGCCTGCGGCCGACTGCAGGAAGAAACCACAGCCCACCAGAGCGGCATAGGCCAGCCAGGTATTCGCTTTGAGCGCCACCGAGAGGAACATGCAGAGCGCGAAACCAATCAACGGCAGGGAGACAAACAGCTTGCGCTTGCCGGTTCGGTCAGAGAGCGTAGAGAACAGGAACATGCCCGCAATAGCGCCGATGTAAGGCAGGATCGCGAGCACTCCCACCTGGCCGATGCTGGTGTGTGTCAGCTCTTTGAGAATGGTGGGCAGCCAGAGGGTGTAACCGTAAATTCCGGTCTGATAGAAGAAGTTCAGGGCGATCAACTGCCACATGGTTTTGTCTGACAGCACCGCGCTGAGAGAGGCGTTTTTCACCTCTTTTCCGGCGATGGCCTGCTGTTCAGCCGCCAGCGTGTGCACCAGATAGTTTTTCTCGGCGTCTGAGATCCAGCGGGCTTCCTGGGGACGGTCATAAATGGTGAACGCCCACAGCACCAGCACCGCGATGGACATCAGCCCTTCAATGATAAACAGCCAGCGCCAGTCGAGTGCGGTAATAATCCAGCCCGACAGCGGGGCGGTGATGATCCCGGCGATGGGCACAAACATGATCACAATGGCGTTGGCGCGACCGCGCTCGGCATCCGGGAACCAGTTGCTGATCATGGTGAGCACAACGGGCAGCATCCCCCCTTCCGCCACACCGAGTAAGAAACGCAGCACCAGAAGCTGATACTGATTCGTCACAAGCCCGGTCAGAACCGAGATCACCGCCCAGGCGACCAGTGACCAGCCGATAAACTTCTTGCCGCTGCCGTGGACGGCAATCTTGCCGCCGGGAACCTGCAGGAACAGATAACCGATAAAGAATATCCCGCCCGCCAGACCTGCCATGGTGGCGGAAATACCCAACTCTTCATCCATACCGCCCGGCATGGCAAAAGCGATATTCACACGGTCCATATAAGAAATAATGCAGGCGATAAGAATAGGAGGAATGATTCTTAGCCAGCGCTGGCGCGGAATGTCCGCATGTAGGGCTTGAGTAGACGTAGTCATATTTAATCTCTCAGTGTAGGTAACCGGAATTACGTTTTTATTGTTATTGTGTTGCTTTTTTCATCGCGCTAATGCCGTCGCGTAAAATAGCGATACGATGCCCGACGTCAGCATTAGCATTTATTTCCAGTAATTTAATACCGGAGAATTTCAACGTTGCGGCGTGCGCCGCAGTAAACAGTGTTTTTACATGTTCAGTGGACATCAGGCTGTCGGCGCAGAACGAAGAAAACGGCGCGTGCAGATCCTGCCATTCGCCGTACTCCCCGCGGAGGGTGGTACCGGAGAACATCAGCGCGCCCAGCTTTCCGGCCTGAAGGGCGGTTTGCACATGCTCAACCGGAAGCGTTGTGTTGCGTCCCTCAATGGCCGAACGCGCCCAGTTGATGCAGACGCTGATATCGGTCTCGTTGATCGCCTCCAGAACCTGCTTCAGAGGCAGGAAACCCTTGCGCGGGGCGAGACCTGTCATGGCATCACAATGTTCAAGCACCAGGTCGCAGGACCAGTCCCACGCGGTGATTTCGCGAACAGAGCGGGAAAATGCATCGGTGGCCTGCTCAACAGAAGCATTGCCGATCTGCGGAGCCGCCTGCATCTCCAGCGCGATAATTTTTCCCGGAAAACGGGCATTCACGGCGTCAATTTTCTGGTGCAGATGACGGTAGAAATTGACGCAGGCTTTACGCTGCGCTTCGTCAGCAGATGCCAGGCCAAACGCACCGTGGGTGCCCCGGCGGCGCATGGTTTCCATAACGGCGGTGACAACCATTTGCCAGTCGCCTGGCGTATGGCGGAACAGCCATTCATCACCAAACGGATGGAGATTTTCCAGACACGGTTGTTCCAGCCCACGGATATCCGGCGTGTCGGAAAGTGCCCGCCAGAAGGCCCGTTCTTCTTGTTCCCCTTGCTGATGAAACGAGGGTGCGCAGGGATACGCACCAATAATAAACCCGGTGTTGGTCATTTCGCGTTTCCACTATTTATAAAAAATTAATTCAATTCGCTGATGGCAACTTTCACCACAATTTTACGAATCGCAGAACTTTTATTTTTAATACAGGCAGGGCGGTGAACGTCCTGCGGGAAAAATATGGCGTAGCTGCCCGGTACCATTTCAATAAACGACTCATTTTCGCTGTCGTGATAAAAAATAATATCCCGCTGTTCGAGCAATGATTCGCTTATTTCGTTATTGCCGGTATCAATAGCGATACCGATTTTCTCTTCGCCGGAGGCCAGGAATTGAATATCGAGGTAGCGGCGATGTACTTCCGGGCGATTCTCATGCTGTGCTTTGGTGGTCAGGTCGAGCACCTGAGCAAAGATGTTACGTCCTTCGATTTCAACGACGCCCGGCATCAGGGAGGTGAAATCCGTGGTACGCAGAAAATCCAGTGCTTTTTCAATGGCGCGTGGCAGGCGGCACGGATTGGGCTGCGAGATATGTCCGAATATCATGGTCCACTCCTTACAGTGCCTGGATTTTCGCCCACACGCTGTCGTCGATGGTGATACCGTGGCGACGGTTCTCTTCCAGATGACGCGTAAATTCATGCCCCGGCAGACGGACCGCCACGTTTTCATCTGACCGCTCTGCGGTAGTGATAAAGTCCATGATGCGCTGCAGCTTAGCGTCGCGGGTTGGTCCGTCGATCAGGCGATCGACCTCGATGGCGATAAAGATCTGCGACACGCCGTATTCGTCACTGTTGTCCTGGGTGACTTCCGCCACGGACGCGCCGTTGGAGAGCAAGGTGGCGATCATATCGAGCACGATCGATAAGCCTGAGCCTTTCCAGTATCCCATCGGCAGGATGCGACGGTTTTTCTCAATCACGCCAGGCTCTCTGGTGAGATTACCCTCGTCGTCAAAGCCGCCGTCTACCGGAAGTTCGCGACCTGCGAGACGATTGACCTCCAGCATGCCGTAGGAAAACATCGACATCGACATATCGACCATGGTGATCGGGCTGGAAGGAATGGCCACGATCAGCGGGTTGGTGCCGATGCAACACGTTTTTGAGCCCCAGGCGGGCATCACGGCTATGGAGTTGGTCCAGCAAATCCCGATATAGCCCTTCTCGGCGGCTTGCCACCCGTAGCTGCCGCCGCGCATCCAGTGGTTAGCGTTACGTAGCGCCACCAGACCAATCCCGTGATCGGACGCCAGCTCGGTGGCGCGGTCCATCATCTTCTTCGCTGTCAGGTTGCCGATGGATCGCTGCGCATCCCACTGTTCGATGGCCCCTAATGTGGTAACCCGTTTTGGCTGGGCGTCAGGAATGATGTCGCCGGCGTCAAGCTGCTGGATAAAGCGCGGGAAGCGGTTGACGCCATGCGAATAGACGCCGGATTCCGTGGTGCGGGCAAACATCTCCGCGCAGGCGTCCGCGGTGTCCGCGCTGACACCGCGATCGAGCAGAACCCGATTGAACGCCGCTTTCAACTCTTCGAAGGTCACTTTCATCCCTGTTCTCCTGTTTTTGTCGGGGCAAGTGCGAGTGCTTTTTTATCGCTAAATTTCACTATGCGAAATCTGATTTCAAATATAGCGATCAAAATTTGTCAGATCAACGACATTCCTGTTTTTCAAAATCGATTAAAATCAACTGGTTGTATTTTTTCTGTCGAGATCGTGAACTGACCCACACTTTGCGCTACCATCAGGACGCGCTAAACAGGAGCCATGGAAAAAGCATGAAAGAGAGCGAAATGACGCAAGAAAAAGAGAGGCCAGCAGGCAGCCAGAGCTTGTTTCGCGGCCTGATGCTGATTGAGATCCTCAGTAACTATCCGAACGGCTGTCCGCTGGCGCATTTATCGGAACTGGCGGGGCTAAATAAGAGCACCGTGCACCGGTTGCTGCAGGGATTGCAGTCGTGCGGGTATGTCACGCCGGCACCTGCGGCGGGGACCTATCGCCTGACCACCAAATTTATCGCCGTCGGGCAAAAGGCGCTGTCATCACTGAATATTATCCACGTGGCGGCGCCACACCTTGAAGCGCTGAACATTGCTACCGGCGAGACGGTGAACTTCTCCAGCCGGGAAGACGACCACGCCATTCTGATTTATAAGCTTGAGCCGACAACCGGCATGCTGCGCACGCGTGCTTATATCGGTCAGCATATGCCGCTCTACTGCTCTGCGATGGGCAAGATCTACATGGCGTTTGGTCAACAGGCGTATGTGGCGAGCTACTGGGAAAGCCACCAGGATCAGATCCAGCCGTTGACCCGCAATACCATCACCGAACTGAGCGCGATGTATGACGAGCTGGCAACGATCCGCGAGCACAGCATGGCGATGGACAAAGAAGAGAACGAACTGGGTGTCTCCTGTATTGCCGTGCCGGTATTTGATATTCATGGCCGCGTGCCGTACGCGATCTCTATATCGCTGTCGACGTCGCGCATGAAGCAGGTGGGCGAGAAAAACTTACTCAAGCCGCTGCGCGAAACGGCAGAGGCTATTTCAAAAGAGCTGGGTTTTAACGTGCGCGAGGCGTAGCACAAGGGCAGGTTTATCGTTGCGGAGCCTGCCAGATGACGTACCGTCTGGTGCGTCATCTGGCGTAAGCCCTTACTGCGTATCTTCGCGCCAGGCGTACTCGATCTCTTCGGCGAGAATTTTCACCCCGGCTTCAATTTTTTCCGGATCGGGCACGTAGTTCATCCGCATGCACTGATGTGTATGTGGCCACGGCTTATCCAGACCCGGGAAGAAGTAATCACCTGGTACCATCAGTACGCCGCGCTTTTTCAGGCGCTGGTAGAGCAGTTCGGTGGTGATAGGCAGGTCCTTAAACCACAGCCACAGGAAAATCGCCCCTTCGGGTTTGTGGATCAGGCAACGTTCTTCCGGTAAATAGCGGCGAAGAATCGCAATGGTTTCCTGAACGCGCTGGTAATAGAAGGGCTTGATCACCTCATTCGACAGGCGCAGCAGGTCGTTGCGTTTGATCATTTCGCACATCATCGCCGGACCGATGCCGCCCGGTGAAAGGCTGATAATGCCGTTCATATTGGTAATGGCGGTGATGATTTTCTCATTGGCAATGATGATGCCGCAGCGGCTGCCCGGCAGGCCCAGCTTAGAGAGGCTCATGCACAGGACAATGTTCGGGTTCCACAGTGGACGTGCTTCGCTGAAGATAATACCGGGGAACGGTACGCCGTAGGCGTTATCGATCACCAGCGGGATGCCGTGCTGATTCGCCAGCGCATCCAGCTTCATTAACTCCTCGTCGGTGATCACGTTGCCCGTTGGATTCGTGGGACGTGATACGCAGATCATGCCCGTCTCTTCACCAATATGCAGATGTTCAAAATCGACGTGATATTTGAACTGGCCTTCCGGCAGCAGTTCGATGTTCGGGCGCGCGGAGACGAACAGATCCTCTTCCAGGCCGGAATCGGCGTAGCCGATGTACTCTGGCGCCAGCGGGAACAGCACTTTTTTGGTGGTGCCGTCGGCGCGACGCCCAGCGAAGAGGTTAAACAAGTAGAAAAATGCGCTCTGGCTGCCGTTTGTCAGTGCAATATTCTGTGGTTCGATATCCCAGCCCAGCTCGTCACGCAGCATTTCAGCGAGGAGTGCCAGCAGTTCAGTTTTCCCCTGCGGGCCGTCGTAATTGCAAAGCGCATCGGTTGCTTTGCCGCTTTCCAGCATCTGAGCAAGCAGGGTCTGGAAATAGGTATTCATCTCCGGGATTTGAGCCGGGTTTCCGCCGCCGAGCATGATTGCGCCCGGTGTGCGCAGCCCGTCGTTGAGGTCCTCCATCAGGCGAGTAATGCCTGAATGGCGGGTAAATTTGTCGCCGAAAAGTGAAAACGTCATAGCAGGTGATCTGTCGAGCTTATTTTGAAAGTGGGTAACCATAACGCTAGCACCGTGCTGGTGCAAATCGGCTGGTGTGGTCGGATTTGTTGTTTTATAGGGTAGGAGTGGATTTATGTAGTGAATAGTTCTGGTGCTTTTCCCCTCACCCCGGCCCTCTCCCCAAAGGGGCGAGGGGGAAAAGACTGCACCGTGCAATTCCCTCTCCCCTTGGGGAGAGGGTTAGGGTGAGGGGGTAAATTATTGATTACCTGCCCAAACCACCATCACCTTATCGCCCTTATGCTCGCGCACGAAGCCATACCCCTCTTTCAGCGACAGCGTGGTTTGCTTGCCTTCACCTACCGCGGGATGGCGGGCGCGGAACTGACCCAGCGTTTGCCAGTGGGCGACGGTTAACGCCTGTTTGCCCGTCACGTCCTGCCAGTTCATGTCAGAGCGGGTGCCCTGCAGCGGGTCGGAACCCGTCGGTCCGAACGGACGTTCAGATTCATCTCCGTAATAAATTTGAACGCTACCCGGTGCTAACAGCAGCAGTTCGGCCGCGCGCTGGCCGCCTTCACGGAACAGGCGCGTGTCATGCGAGGAGAGATAGCTCAGCACATTGAAGCTTTGCAGCTTTTCCGCCATCTGCTGCCACGTGAGGTCCATATCAGCCAGGCAATTTATCGCTTTCGCCGCCTGCTCCTGATAATCGAAGTTGATCATCGCGTCGAAGCCGTGGCGATAATAATCGCTCTGCATGACCCCGTGGCCCCAGGATTCCCCTGTCATCCAGAATGGCGCGTTGTCGAGCTTTTTGTCCGGGTTCGCGCCTTTCCAGGCGGCCAGCGCCTGGCTTGCCTGGTCTTTCAGCTGTTGCCAGGCCGCAAGTTCGACGTGTTTGGCGGTATCCACCCGGAAACCGTCAATGCCATAGTCTCTGACCCACTGGCTCAGCCAGTGGGTCAGGTAATCGCGCGGGGTATAGCCCGGAATGGCTTTCGCATGGGTATCGGGTTTGTGTTGATAGAAGTTAGGTAACCCGGAAGGCGCGGTGGATTCTGTTTTCAAATCGGGTAAGAATGCCAGCGACATCGTTAAATCATCGAAGCCGGGGTTGTCGTAATCGCCAATGTCGGTGCGGATCCACTTTTTCCCCCACCATTTTTCCCATGCGGCTTTGTCGCTGAAGTTGATGTAGTCGTTAAAGCTGTGCCAGCTTTGGCCTGCGCCCGGCGTCCAGTTTGTCCATCGCTCTCCCAGCGTCTTTTTCAGCTCATCGCCCTGCAGGTACAAGGCGCCAAACTGATACTCCTGCATGTCCGCAAGCGTTGCGTAGCCCGTGTGGTTCATCACGATATCGAACAGGATGCGAATGCCGCGTTTATGCGCTTCATCAACAAGATGGCGTAAATCCTCTTCGCTACCCATGTTGGCATCAAGCGTTGTCCAGTCCTGGGTGTAGTAGCCGTGATAGGCGTAATGAGGGAAGTCACCTTTGGTCCCCCCGCCCACCCAGCCATGGATCTGCTCAAGCGGAGAGCTTATCCAGAGGGCATTCACGCCCAGCTGCTGTAAGTAATCGAGCTTGCTGGCCAGTCCCTTAAGATCGCCGCCGTGGAATGTGCCTATCTCCTGCATGCCGTCTTTATGACGGCCATAGCTGTTGTCGTTGCCAGGATCGCCATTCACATAGCGGTCGGTCAGTACAAAATAGACGGTGGCGTTTTGCCAGCTAAACGGCGCGGGTTTGTCGGTTTCCGCGCGCTCAAGCAGCAGTAGGCCATTGCTGTTGGCAGCTGGCTGCAGAGTGATTTTTCCGTTCTGCACTGTCGCGGTCTGTTTACTGTAATAGTCGCGCACGACCGAGCCTTCCGGGAAGGTATGGCTGACGTCCAGCGTCAGCGGTTTACCGTCCCACGTCGGGCACTGGCGGATGACATTTGCAACCGGCTGTTCTGCAGTGCTCTGGATGGTCAGCAGCAGAGTGGGCGTGCCGGAGCGGGTGTCTATCCGCATCTGGTATTCACCGTCGCGGAACAGGCGCCACTGCGGCGGCGTGCCGTCACAGGGTTTAAGTGACAGCATCTCATTGAGTTTTATCGCGTCTGTTGGCTGCCAGCACGTGTTGTCAAAACTCACGGTCACAGGACGCGTACCCTTCGCAAGCTTTGCCTGGCTTATGAAAACGCCGGTGCCTTCGGCGCTAAAGGCGTTAAACCCCGGTGACGACCAGTCAGCATGTGCCAGTGCGGGTAACATCAGAAAGGCTATTGCGGTGCGTTTCATTCCATTTTCCTGTCGCGGCATTTTTGACCAGTGTGCCACCAGGCGGAGGGTAAAAACTCATCCCCCGGCGCTTTCTGCCCGGAGGATGCGTGAGGATGAGTGATCTCGCGCAAAATTAGGCAGTTATCTGCGAGATCGCACACATTTTTTCAGAATTGATGCTTAAATGAGCAAGTTTCAGATGACATAGTTTCAGAATTGGACTATTTCTATACGTGCTCTTGAAGTCTATTTTTGATATGATTTGAGATTCCGCTCTCAAATTTGTGAAAAAATAAGGTGTTAGGATGATTACATCCGACCAGGAGACCTAATGATATCGACTCCCATTCGACGATATGGGGCTGCGATACTCATGTTACTCACCACGGCATTTTCGGGTGAGGTGCTTGCGAAGACGCACACGGATACAACGAGTAAGAAAGCCCACGTAATAAAGACGACAAGTAGTAAGGTTAGCAGTAAACAAGAGTATTCTCGCAATAGTGCAAAGAGTAGTTCACTTCCTGATTTGCGAAAATACCCTTCCGGAACACCAAGGAAAAAAGCGTTTCTCCGGACGGTAATGCCTTACATCACGAGTCAAAATGCCGCGATTACTGCGGATCGTAACTGGCTGATTTCGAAACAGTACGATAGCCGCTGGTCGCCGTCAGAGCGCGCGCGTCTGAAAGATATCACGAAGCGCTACAAGCTGAGCTGGAACGGTAACACTCGTCGTGTGCCGTGGAACGCTCTCCTTGAGCGTGTGGATATCATCCCGGGTAGCATGGTTGCGACCATGGCGGCTGCTGAAAGCGGCTGGGGGACCTCTAAGCTTGCGCGTAACAACAATAACCTTTTCGGTATGAAGTGTGTGAAAGGTCGTTGTAACAATGCGCCTGGCAAGGTGAAAGGTTATTCTCAGTTTGAATCAGTGAAAGATTCTGTGAATGCCTACGTGGTGAATCTGAACACGCACCCGGCCTACTCATCGTTCCGTAAATCACGTGCGCAGTTGCGTAAAGCGGACCAGGAAGTGACGGCCAGTACGATGATCCACAAGCTGAAAGGGTATTCGACGAAGGGACAGAGCTATAACAACTATCTGTTCGCGATGTATCAGGATAACCAGCGCTTAATTGCCGCCCATATGTAATCTTAAAAGAACGCCTTCCAGTGGAAGGCGTTTTCTTTTCTATATCAGCACCTCGCTGTGGCGATCCCGGTACTCTTTGGGTGTGGTGTCATATTCTTTGCGAAACACCGAATAGAAATACTGCAGGGATGGGTAACCGCACATCTGCGAAATTTCGTTGATCGACAGCGACGTGGAGATGAGCAGGCTGCGGGCCTTCTCCAGCTTCTCAGCATGGATAACCGCATGAATGGTTTCGCCCACCTCTTCTTTGAAGCGCTTCTCCAGATTCGAACGCGAGATGCCCACTGAATCCAGAACCTGATCGACCTTAATCCCTTTACACGCGTGGTTGCGAATGTAGTGCATGGCCTGAATGACGGCAGGATCGCTTAAGGAGCGATAGTCGGTTGAGCGCCGTTCAACGACCCGCACAGGGGGTACCAGCAAGCGCTGAAGCGGCAGAGACTCTTTATCCAGCAGACGATGCAGCAGCTTCGCCGCCTGATAGCCCATCTGACGTGTGCCCTGAGCAACGGAAGAGAGCGCCACGCGAGACAGATAGCGGGTAAGTTCTTCGTTATCAATGCCAATCACGCACAGTTTTTCAGGTACCGGGATGTGTAAATGTTCGCAGACCTGCAGCACGTGGCGCGCGCGGGCATCCGTAACGGCAATAATACCGGTTTGCGGCGGCAGCGTTTGCAGCCAGTCTGCCAGGCGGTTTTGCGCGTGCTGCCAGTTCTCCGGTGCGGTTTCCAGCCCCTGATAGACCACGCCGCGGTACTTCTCCTGCGCGACCAGCTGACAAAACGCGTGCTCACGCTCAACGGCCCAGCGCTTGCCGCTGGTGGCGGGCAAACCATAAAACGCAAAGCGATGAACGCCTTTCTCTTTTAAATGGAGAAAGGCCGCTTCGACCAGGGCATGGTTATCGGTAGCAATATAATGGACTGGCGGATAGTGTTCCGGGGAATGGTAGGAGCCGCCGACGCCCACAATCGGGACGTCGACGTCGGTCAGCAGTTGCTCAATGACGGGGTCGTCATAGTCGGCGATGACACCATCGCCCAGCCAGTCTTTAATGTTCTCCAGACGGGTGCGGAAATCTTCTTCAATAAAGATATCCCACTCCGATTGCGACGCCTGCAAATATTCGCCAACCCCTTCAACTACCTGACGGTCGTAGGCTTTATTGGCATTGAATAACAACGTAATGCGGTGACGCTTTTCAAACATGGCTCGCTTCCCAATTAAGTCACAATACCGTTATCAGGCCCGTCGCTTGGTTGCTGAGTCCATCCAGACTGCCAGCAAAAGAATGGCCCCCTTGACGATATACTGCCAAAACGTCGGGACGTCCATCATACTCATCCCGTTATCCAGCGAAGCCATAATAAATGCCCCCATCACCGCGCCCGCCACGCTACCGATACCGCCTGCGAGGCTGGTGCCGCCAATGACGCAGGCGGCAATAGCATCCAGCTCGGCGATGTTGCCGGCGGAGGGAGAACCGGCCCCCAGACGCGAGCTGAGGATCAGCCCGGCGATAGCGACCATCAGGCCATTAATGGCGAAGACGGCCAGTTTGGTACGCTCAACGTTAATCCCTGACAGACGGGCGGCTTCAAGGTTGCCGCCGATGGCGTAAATACGACGACCGAACGCGGTACGGGTAGCCATAAACATGCCGCCCAGCAGTAAGAGGGCCAGCAGCAATACCGGCGTAGGGACGCCGCGATAGTCGTTCAGGAGCCAGATTGCGCCGAGCACAATGACTGCGGTGAGCGCCTGACGCCCGACCACTGACGTTGACGCCGGCGACGCCAGCCCCAGCGCCTGACGACGCATACGACCGCGCCACTGCCACGCGACAAACGCCAGTAGCCCAATCACCCCAATCGTAAAGCCTATGCTGTCTGAGAGGTAACTCTGGCCAATCTGCGACATGGCCGCGCTGGTGGGGGAGACGGTGGTACCGTTGGTGATGCCGATTAAGATCCCGCGGAAGGCCAGCATTCCTGCCAGGGTAACAATGAACGATGGCACTTTACGGTAGGCAACCCACCAGCCGTTCCAGGCCCCCAATACCAGACCCAATACCAGCGTGACCGCCACGGTCAGCGGCAGCGGCCAGCCAAGCCAGACGTCAAAAATAGCCGCCACGCCGCCAAGCAGGCCCATCATCGACCCGACGGACAGGTCGATTTCCGCGGAGATAATCACAAACACCATCCCCACGGCCAGAATGCCGGTGATGGCGGTCTGGCGCAGCAGGTTTGAGACGTTACGCGCGCTCAGGTACGAGCCATCGGTCATCCAGGTAAAAAACAGCATAATGACGATAATCGCCGCGATCATCACGAAAACCTGCAGGTTCAGCGCTTTTAGCCCCGCGAACGCGCCGGGCGTCGGAACAGCGATTTTGATATCAGACGGATTGCTTTTCGACATGACGTTCGCTCCTTAAAGCGGCTTCCATCACCTGCTCCTGCGTCAGGTTCTGGTTAATCAGGTTGGCTTTCAGTTTTCCCTCGTGCATGACCAGCACACGGTCGCTCAGGCCGAGCACTTCGGGTAACTCAGACGAGATGACAATGACGGCAATCCCTTGCTGTACAAGCTGATTAATCAGTTTGTAAATTTCATATTTGGCACCGATATCAATTCCGCGTGTGGGCTCATCGAGGATTAATATGCGCGGGTTGAGAAGCAGGCAGCGCGCCAGAATCGCTTTTTGCTGATTGCCGCCGCTCAGACGACCAATGGCCAGTTCAGGAGAGGAAGTCTTCACCTTGAGGCGGGCGAGAGACTGCAAAATACACTGCTGCTCTGCGGCATCGTCCAGGCTGCTTAGCGCACCGGAGAACTGATCGAGTGCTGCCAGCGTGATATTTTTTCCGACCGCCATCACCGGCACGATGCCGTCTTTTTTACGATCTTCCGGGACCATGGCAATGCCGCGGGCAATCGCCTGCTGGCAGTTGTCAATTTTCACCGGCTGGCCGTCGATATAAATTTTGCCCTCCCAGCGCCCCGGCCATACGCCAAACAGACACTGTACGGCTTCGGTTCGCCCGGCCCCGACGAGCCCCGCAATCCCAAGAATTTCACCGCTGTGAAGAGAAAATGAGACGTTATTGACGCGCTTAATGTGGCGGTTCACGGGATGCCACGCGGTCAGGTTTTCCACGCGTAACACTTCGTCACCGGTGGTGTGAGGTTCATTAGGGTAGAGCGCCGTCAGCTCGCGGCCCACCATCATAGTGATGATGTCATCTTCACTCATGCCCGCGGCTTCACGCGTGCCGATGTGTTGTCCGTCGCGGATCACGCAAATGGTGTCCGAAATGGCTTTGACCTCGTTGAGCTTGTGCGAAATGTAGATGCAGGCGATGCCGTGGTTTTGCAGGTCGCGGATGATATTGAGCAGAACCGCGGTTTCCTGTTCGGTGAGTGACGCCGTGGGCTCATCGAGTATGAGCAGCCTGACCTGTTTATTCAGCGCTTTCGCAATTTCGACCAGCTGCTGCTGCCCCAGGCCCAGATCTCCCACGCGGGTGTCCGGTGAAATGCTGAGGCTCACCTGTGCCAGCAGCTTTTCGCAGCGCAGCGTCATGGTATCGTAATCCAGCACGCCGTGGCGGGAAATTTCGGCCCCAAGGAAAATGTTCTCCAGCACGGTGAGATGCTTCACCAGCGCCAGCTCCTGGTGGATGATGGCGATGCCTTTACGTTCGGTATCGCGAATGTGTGTCGCCTGAATCACTTCACCGGCAAAGACGATTTCGCCTTCGTAACTGCCATGGGGGTAGATCCCGCACAACACTTTCATCAGCGTTGACTTGCCCGAGCCGTTCTCGCCACACAGCGAAACGACTTCGCCGGGGTTCAGCCGGAGACTGACGTTGTCGACGGCTTTCACCGTGCCGAAGCGCTTGGTGATGCTTTTCATTTCAAGTAAATAAGGCATAACTGCTCCACGTAACCCGAGGGAAGAACAGTACAACGTGAAGCGCCCCCGCAGAGCAGGGGCGCGCCGGATTACAGTTCGCTCTTCTTGTGGAAACCGTCTTTAATCACGGTGGCGTCAATGTTCTCTTTATTGACTTCAATAGGTGTGAGCAGACGAGCCGGAACGTCTTTCAGCCCGTTATTCAGCGTCGCGTCGGCTTTAGGTTGCTTACCGTTGCCCAGCTCCACGGCTATTTCCGCCGCCGTATTCGCAAGCTCGGTAATCGGCTTGTAGACCGTCATGGTTTGGGTGCCGGCGATAATGCGTTTTACCCCGGCCAGATCGGCATCTTGCCCTGAAATGGCCACTTTCCCGGCCAGGCCCTGGGCGCTCAGTGCCTGAATCGCGCCGCCTGCGGTGGCATCGTTGGAGGCGACGACCGCATCAATTTTGTTGTTGTTGGCCGTCAGCGCGTTCTCCATAATTTTCAGCGCGTTTTCTGGCAGCCAGCCGTCGGCCCATTGATCGCCAACCACTTTAATTTTCCCGCTGTCGATGTACGGCTTAAGGACTTTCATTTGCCCTTCGCGGAACAGTTTGGCGTTGTTATCTACCGGCGAACCGCCCATCAGGAAATAATTGCCCTGTGGCACTTTGTCGATCAGGCTTTGCGCCTGTAATTCGCCTACTTTTTCATTGTCGAAGGAAATATAATAATCAATATCCGCATTATTAATCATACGGTCATAGGCCAGAACTTTTATCCCTTCCTGTTTGGCTTCTTTCACCACGTTACTTAATACCTGGCCGTTATAGGGGATAATGACCAGGACATCGACACCACGGTTGATCATATTCTCAATTTGCGACATTTGCGTTTCTTCGTTGCCGTTAGCCGACTGAACAAACACGCTTGCGCCAAGTGATTCTGCTTTCTTAACAAAAATATCGCGATCTTTTTGCCAGCGCTCCAGACGCAGGTCATCAATCGCCATGCCAATTTTGACCTCCTTAGCATGGCCTGCAAAGCTTGCCAGCAGGAGCGTAGTGCAGAGCGTTAGGGTCAGGTTCTTTATCTTCATAATTATTAGGCCTTTTGTAGGGGTATGTGTTGCTGAGATAAAAGAAACATTCACTACTGAGACGCAGCAAATTTTTAACGCGGAAAGGCAGGCTGGCAATTACAGATTTTTATCTTCCTATTATGATATTTGGTTTATTTCTGAATTTATGACCGCGATCGGATTTTAAAATACGTAACGTCTTAATTACATTTGATTCTGGAATACACGCCGAAAAATAGTTTGCCTGCGCATTATTTTGCGAGCCAGCGCACAGTTGTGCATTCTCTCAATAGCAGTGTGAAATAACGTAATTGAGCAACCCCAAATGTCTATTCACTATTACTCCTGTATCAACGACTCGCCGCATACCCTGATTATGGAGCTCAATATGCAAGCTTATTTCGACCAACTCGATCGTGTTCGTTACGAAGGCCCAAAAACGACCAATCCTTTAGCATTTCGTCACTACAACCCGGATGAGCTGGTGCTGGGTAAGCGCATGGAAGATCATTTGCGCTTTGCTGCCTGTTACTGGCATACCTTCTGCTGGAATGGCGCCGACATGTTCGGCGTGGGTTCCTTTGACCGTCCGTGGCAACAGCCGGGTGAGGCTATCGAGCTGGCGAAACGGAAAGCCGATGTGGCGTTTGAGTTCTTCCACAAGCTGAACGTGCCCTACTACTGCTTCCACGATGTGGACGTGTCGCCAGAGGGCGCGTCGCTGAAAGAGTACCTGAACAACTTCGCGCAGATGGTGGATGTGCTGGCGGCGAAACAGCAGCAAAGTGGCGTGAAGCTGCTGTGGGGTACGGCGAACTGCTTCACGAATCCACGCTACGGCGCGGGGGCTGCAACTAACCCGGATCCGGAAGTGTTTAGCTGGGCGGCCACCCAGGTGGTGACAGCCATGAACGCCACGCATCAGCTGGGCGGTGAGAACTATGTTCTGTGGGGCGGCCGTGAAGGCTACGAAACCCTGCTTAACACGGACCTGCGTCAGGAGCGCGAGCAAATTGGCCGCTTTATGCAGATGGTTGTTGAGCATAAGCATAAAATCGGTTTCCGCGGCACGCTGCTGATTGAGCCGAAACCGCAGGAACCCACCAAGCACCAGTATGACTATGATGTGGCGACGGTGTACGGTTTCCTGAAGCAGTTCGGCCTGGAAAAAGAGATTAAAGTTAACATTGAAGCCAACCATGCCACCCTCGCGGGCCACTCATTCCATCACGAGATCGCGTCTGCGATTGCGCTGGGCATTTTCGGCTCTGTCGATGCTAACCGTGGCGATGCGCAGCTGGGCTGGGATACCGACCAGTTCCCGAACAGCGTGGAAGAGAATGCGCTGGTGATGTATGAAATTATTAAAGCGGGGGGGTTCACCACCGGTGGGTTGAACTTTGACGCCAAAGTGCGTCGCCAGAGCACCGATAAATACGATCTGTTCTACGGCCACATTGGCGCGATGGACACCATGGCGCTGGCGCTGAAAGTGGCCGCGCGCATGATCGAAGACGGCGAGCTGGATAAGCGCGTGGCGAAGCGGTATAGCGGCTGGAACAGTGAGCTGGGCCAGCAAATTCTGAAAGGTCAGTTATCGCTTGCGGAAATTGCGAAGTACGCTGAACAACACCAGTTGGCTCCGCAGCACCAGAGTGGACATCAGGAGCTGCTGGAAAATCTGGTCAATCACTACCTGTTCGATAAATAACAGCACGCAGGCCCGGTAAGCGGTAGCGCCACCGGGCATTTCTGTTAAAGGAGTCACCGTTAATGTACATCGGGATCGATCTTGGCACATCGGGTGTGAAAGCCATCCTGTTAAGCGAGCAGGGCGACGTGTTAGCAACGCAGACAGAAAAACTGCAGGTTTCACGTCCGCACCCGCTGTGGTCGGAGCAGGATCCGGAGCAGTGGTGGCAGGCGACGGATCGTGCCATTCAGGCCCTGGGTGAGCAGCACAATCTGCGTGGCGTCAACGCGCTGGGGATCGCCGGACAAATGCACGGCGCTACGCTGCTGGATAACCAGCATCGTGTGCTTCGTCCCGCCATTCTCTGGAACGATGGCCGATGTGCAGAAGAGTGCGCACTCCTTGAGGCGCGTGTTCCTGCCTCTCGTGAAATTACCGGAAACCTGATGATGCCCGGCTTTACTGCGCCCAAATTGCTATGGGTGCAGCGCCACGAGCCGGATATTTTCCGTCAGGTGGCAAAAGTATTGCTGCCAAAAGATTATCTGCGTTTTCGCATGACGGGGGATTTTGCCAGCGACATGTCCGATGCCGCCGGCACGATGTGGCTCGACGTGGCGAAACGTGACTGGAGCGAGGCGATGCTGGATGCCTGCCATCTGACCCGTGAACACATGCCCGCACTGTTCGAAGGCAGTGAAGTGACGGGCACATTGCTGCCAGCGGTTGCGGAACGCTGGAATATGCCTGCCGTACCGGTGGTGGCCGGAGGCGGGGACAACGCGGCGGGGGCTGTGGGTGTCGGGATGGTTGAGGCCGGGCAGGCTATGCTCTCGCTGGGAACCTCCGGCGTCTATTTTGCCGTCAGTGACGGGTATCGCAGCAACCCTGAAAGTGCAGTGCACAGCTTCTGCCATGCGCTGCCAGGAAAATGGCATTTGATGTCGGTGATGCTGAGTGCCGCGTCGTGCCTGGACTGGGCGGCGAAGCTGACCGGGATGGCCGATGTGCCTGCGTTGATTGCCGCAGCGCAACAGGCGGATGAAAAAGCCGGTACCGTCTGGTTTTTACCGTATCTGTCCGGTGAGCGTACGCCGCACAACAACCCGGAAGCAAAAGGCGTGTTCTTTGGCTTAACCCACCAACACGGTCCGGCAGAACTGGCGCGAGCGGTTCTCGAAGGCGTAGGTTATGCCCTGGCTGATGGAATGGACGTGGTGCATGACTGCGGCCTGAAACCGGCGAGCATTACCCTGATTGGCGGCGGGGCGCGAAGCCCGTACTGGCGACAAATGCTGGCGGATATTAGCGGACTGCAGCTGGATTTCCGCACCGGTGGTGACGTCGGGCCAGCGCTCGGTGCCGCGCGACTGGCGCAGATCGCCATGAACCCGGAAATACCGCTGTCGCAACTGCTGCCGCAGCTTACGCTGGAACAGGCGCATCTGCCTGATGCCGCACGCCATGCGCGTTACGCGGAAAGGCGCGATGTGTTCCGCAAAATTTATCAGCAGCTGCTGCCGGTGATGTCGTAAACGCGATTGTCTGCCAGCGGCACGAGGATGTCCTTTTTTGGTCTGTCCGCGTGCCTGTTTCCTCGTCAGTATGTATTCATACCCACTGGCGAGGAGCACCATCATGTCACGCATTGCACTACTCAACATCGATACCCAACAGTCTTTTCATCACCGTGATTACTGGCAGGAACAAGACATTCCGGCCTTTCAGCAGGCAATGCTGGGGCTGATTGAGGGTTGCCAGGCACGCAATATTCCCGTCGTTGATATATTTCATGTGGATGAAGATGGCCCTTTCTCACTGCAAAGCGGCTATGTCAAACCGATGGCCTTTTTACGTCATCAGCCGGATGTGGTTTTCCAGAAACACGTCCATAATGCCTTCACGGATACCGGGCTTGACCGCTGGCTGCGCGCGCGTGATATCAACCAGCTGATCGTGTGTGGCATTCGTACTGAACAGTGCTGTGAGACCACCGCACGGGTGGCATCCGATCTGGGTTATGCTGTGACCTTTGTGAGCGAGGCAACGCTGACGTTTCCCATGACGTACAGAGGGATTATCCTTAGCGCAGCGGAAATTCGTCATCGTACCGAAACGGTACTGGCCGGGCGGTTTGCCGGAATTAAAACGGTAGCGGAGACGCTGGAGTCACTGTAATGCGCATCGACGTCTGGTTTGTGATGTTGCCCGGGGTGCTGTCTTTAGATATGACCGGCCCGGCGGAAACCTTTGTACTGGCGGGCGATGCGTTTCGCCTGCATTACATTGGCCCGCAACCTGAGGTCCAAACGTCGATTGGTCTCGCAATGAGCGGCATTCAGCCCTTACCGGAAGGGCTCCCGGCGGGGAGCCTGCTGGTCCTGCCCGGCGTGAGCGACTCCCGCACTCAGTTTTCGACACCGCAGGCGTTGCAGATCCAGCACTGGCTGATGCGCCTGCAGCCAGCCATTCAGCGTCGGGATATCACGGTGATGTGCGTCTGTTCGGGGGCATTGCTGGCGGCGAAATCCGGGTTGCTGAATCACCGGCAGTGCACCACACATCATGACGTGATTAGCCGTTTGCGTACCGCGGCTCCCTCGGCGGTGATTAAAGAAAACCGGATATTTGTGCAGGATGAGAATATCTGGACCAGCGCAGGCATCACTTCAGGTATCGATCTGGCGCTGCATATGATTAACCGCCTGTGTGGCCCCGAAAAGGCGCTGGCCGTGGCGCGTGAGATGGTGGTCTGGTTCCGCCGGTCGGGAGACGATCCGCAGCTTTCTCCGTGGCTACGCTACCGCAATCATCTTCACCCGGCTATCCACCGTGCCCAGGATGCGCTGACCGCCGAACCACAAAAAGCCTGGAGCGTCCCGGATATCGCCGCGCTGGCGCACGTCAGTCCCCGCCATTTAACCCGTCTGTTTCAGACGCATTTAGGCATTAGCGTTCGTGATTACCTGGAGCAGCTGCGTCTGGCAGTGGCCGAGCAGTGGTTATTGCAGGGGCGTGGCGTGGAGCAGGCTTCCCTGGCGGCAGGGTTTTCTTCCCCGCGCCAGTTTCATCGCGCCCGACAGCGCACCGTTAACTGACGAAGCGGCGCGTATCTACCTTCTGTAGCAGCATTGACAGCAGTAAGCTGACGACCAGTGTGGCGGAGAAAATCCAGACGATGTCCAGCACCGGCCAGCTTTTCAGTTCCACCCCTCTCGTTCGCAGAGCGTGGATTACCAGGGCATGGAAACCGTAAATCCCCAGCGAGTGGCGCGAGATATAGCCCAGCACGGGAAGCGGGCGCGCGTTCATCGTGTTTTTGACCAGCGTCAGCAGAGAAACAGCACAGATAAAGACCATCGGCCCGCAGTAGAGATACCAGGTATCCGCAAAATTACCGCGCCACTGCAGTTCATGGAGTGTCCCGCGCGCAATCACCGCCACGCCAGCGATAAACAGTGCCGCGCAAAGCCAGTTCATACCGCGTTTTTGCGTATTCATCATCCCGATGGCCCGCCCCAGCATGCCGTAAAGCACATAGTAAAAGGTATCGCCGTTGATGTAGAGGTTGACCGGTAGCCACTCAAAACCGTCGATTTTCTGCGAGACTGTATTCGGGTTGGCGACAATGCCAATCACCACCATCAGCGCCAGCAGCATTTTTCCGCTGACGTTTTTCACCTGTATGAGGGGGGAGACCAGATAGATAACGATAATGGCGAAGAAGAACCACAGATGGTAGAACACCGGTTTTTGCAGTACGTATTTCAGCGCTAACCCGGCGTTAATTGAGGTGAACAGCGTGATATAGAGCAGGGCAATGGCGCTGTAGAACCCGAGGCAAGCTGCGATGCGAATGAAATGCCTCGGCTGCGCGCTACGCTCGCCAAAAAAGAGAAAGCCGGAAATCATAAAGAACAGCGGAACGCTGACGCGTGAAGCAGAATTGAGAATATTGGCGATATCCCAGTTAACGGGGCTGACGCTGTGGGCGTTAGTGATGTACCAGGTCGTCGTGTGGATCATCACCACCATCAGACACGCTATTCCTCGCAGGTTATCAATCCAGTTAATTTTAGACTGCATCAGTTCCTCTTTTCCCTGTAAATAGAGTGTGACTGCCGTTGTGGAAATATCTTTCCCTGGAAAAATCTGAGATTTATTCAGCAGTGTTGTCGGGAGGCAGCGAGATTCGCAGAATGCCAGACCATAATCTATAAAAGCTTTGATACTAAAAATAACAGCCACAGACCAGGGCGGTAATAAAAATGATGATGAAGCGTGTGGCGTCACTCTTTCTGCTGGGCATTCTGGCAGGATGCAGTGCCCCGCAAGAAGCACCAGTGCAAAAAGCACAGCAGGGTAAAATGAGCCCGGAACGTTCACTGAATATGGAAGCGCTCTGTAAAGATCAGGCTGCCCGACGTTATAACTCGGAGGTGCAGAAAATTGATGTCACCGGGTTTGAGCGCTTTCAGGGAAGCTATGAGCTGCGGGGCCATACCTCCCGTAAAGAGGGCTTTGTCTGCTCGTTTGATGCGGACGGTCAGTTTTTACACCTCTCCATGCGCTAGCCTGCTCGGATAATCAACAGCCAGACGCCTGCGGCGTTCTGGCTTGAATGCTTATTTCCCAATTTTCCCTAAACAACTCCGTTTCGTACTGTATATCTTGCAGCCAGCGGGTATACTGGTCCCTTCCATTTAAAACCACACGTATCCAGCACGAAATACTATGCAAAAGTTTGATACCAAGACCTTCCAGGGCCTGATCCTGACCTTACAGGATTACTGGGCTCGTCAGGGCTGTACCATTGTTCAACCTTTGGACATGGAAGTCGGCGCCGGCACTTCACACCCGATGACCAGCTTACGCGCGTTGGGGCCAGAGCCAATGGCGACCGCTTATGTGCAGCCTTCCCGCCGTCCGACCGATGGTCGTTACGGTGAGAACCCGAACCGTCTGCAGCATTACTATCAGTTCCAGGTGGTGATTAAGCCATCACCAGACAATATTCAGGAACTGTATCTCGGGTCACTGAAAGAGCTGGGTATGGATCCCACCATTCACGATATCCGTTTCGTGGAAGATAACTGGGAAAACCCAACGCTGGGTGCCTGGGGGCTGGGTTGGGAAGTGTGGCTGAACGGCATGGAAGTGACCCAGTTTACCTACTTCCAGCAGGTTGGCGGTCTGGAATGTAAACCGATCACGGGTGAAATCACCTACGGTCTGGAACGTCTGGCTATGTATATTCAGGGCGTAGACAGCGTTTACGACCTGGTCTGGAGCGACGGCCCGCTGGGTAAAACCACCTACGGCGACGTGTTCCATCAGAACGAAGTGGAGCAATCCACCTATAACTTCGAATACGCGGACGTGGACTTCCTGTTCACCTGCTTCGAGCAGTACGAGAAAGAAGCGCAGCAGCTGCTGGCGCTGGAGACTCCGCTGCCGCTGCCTGCTTATGAGCGTATTCTGAAGGCCGCCCACAGCTTCAACCTGCTGGACGCTCGCAAAGCGATCTCCGTGACTGAACGTCAGCGCTACATTCTGCGTATTCGTACCCTGACTAAAGCCGTTGCAGAAGCTTACTATGCGTCCCGTGAAGCCCTTGGCTTCCCGATGTGCAACCGAAACAAATAAGAGGCGGCCATGTCTGAGAAAACTTTCCTGGTGGAAATCGGCACCGAAGAGCTGCCACCAAAAGCCCTGCGCAGCCTGGCTGAATCTTTTGCTGCGAACGTGACTGCCGAGCTGGATAACGCTGGCCTGGCGCACGGTAAAATTGAATGGTTTGCTGCACCGCGTCGTCTGGCGCTGAAAGTGGCTAACCTGGCGGCGTCTCAGCCGGATCGTGAAGTGGAAAAACGTGGCCCGGCCATTGCCCAGGCGTTCGATGCCGAAGGCAAGCCGAGCAAAGCGGCGGAAGGCTGGGCGCGTGGTTGCGGTATTACCGTTGACCAGGCCGAGCGTCTGACCACCGACAAAGGCGAGTGGCTGCTGTATCGCGCTCACGTAAAAGGTGAAAGCGCTGAAGCGCTGCTGCCGGAGATGATTGCGAGCTCGCTGGCTAAACTGCCGATTCCGAAGCTGATGCGCTGGGGCGCGTCCGACGTGCACTTCGTGCGTCCGGTTCACACCGTGACCCTTCTGCTGGGCGATACCGTGATTCCGGCCACCATTTTGGGCGTGGCGTCCGATCGCGTGATCCGCGGTCACCGCTTCATGGGCGAGCCTGAATTCACCATCGATAATGCCGATCAGTATCCGCAAATCCTGCTGGAGCGCGGTAAGGTCATTGCTGACTACGAACAGCGTAAAGCCAAAATCAAAGCCGATGCAGAAGAGGCGGCGCGTAAGATTGGCGGTAAAGCCGATCTGAGCGACAGCCTGCTGGAAGAAGTGACCTCGCTGGTGGAGTGGCCGGTTGTGCTGACCGCGAAGTTCGAAGAGAAGTTCCTGGCCGTTCCGGCTGAAGCGCTGGTGTACACCATGAAGGGTGACCAGAAGTACTTCCCTGTCTACGCCAACGACGGCAAGCTGCTGCCAAACTTCATCTTTGTCGCGAACATCGAATCGAAAGATCCGAGCCAGATTATCTCCGGTAACGAGAAAGTGGTGCGCCCGCGTCTGGCGGATGCCGAGTTCTTCTTCAACACCGACCGTAAAAAACGTCTGGAAGATCATCTTCCGCGTCTGCAGACCGTACTGTTCCAGCAGCAACTGGGTACGCTGCGCGACAAGACCGACCGTATTGCGGAGCTGTCCGGCTGGATCGCCCGTGAAATCGGCGCTGACGTCAACCACGCCACCCGTGCGGGCCTGCTGTCCAAGTGCGACCTGATGACCAACATGGTGTTCGAATTTACCGACACCCAGGGTGTGATGGGGATGCACTACGCGCGTCACGATGGCGAAGCGGAAGACGTGGCGGTTGCCCTGAACGAGCAGTATCAGCCGCGCTTTGCGGGCGACGAGCTGCCGTCTAACCCGGTTGCCTGCGCCGTGGCGATTGCCGATAAGATGGACACCCTGGCAGGTATCTTCGGTATCGGTCAGCATCCAAAAGGCGACAAAGACCCGTTTGCGCTGCGTCGTGCGGCGCTCGGTGTGCTGCGTATCATCGTTGAGAAGAACCTGAACCTGGATCTGCAGACCCTGACCGAAGAAGCGGTGCGTCTGTACGGTGACAAGCTGACCAACGCCAACGTGGTGGATGATGTGATCGACTTTATGCTCGGTCGCTTCCGCGCGTGGTATCAGGACGAAGGTTACACCGTTGACACCATTCAGGCGGTGCTGGCGCGTCGTCCAACCCGTCCGGCAGATTTCGATGCGCGTATGAAGGCGGTTTCCCACTTCCGTACGCTGGAAGCGGCATCTGCCCTGGCTGCGGCCAACAAGCGTGTCTCCAACATTCTGGCGAAATCTGACGAAACGCTGAACGAGCGCGTAAACGCCGCGACGCTGAAAGAGCCGGAAGAGATCGCCCTGGCGATGCAGGTTGTGGTGCTGCGCGACAAGCTCGAGCCGTTCTTCGCGGAAGGCCGTTACCAGGAAGCGCTGGTGGAGCTGGCGGAGCTGCGTGACGTTATCGACGCTTTCTTCGAGAAAGTGATGGTGAACGTAGAAGACAAAGAGCTGCGTATTAACCGTCTCTCTATGCTCGAAAAACTGCGTGAGCTGTTCCTGCGCGTAGCGGATATTTCGCTGCTGCAGTAAGGTGCCTGTTGTTATAAATATTAAAAACCCGCTTCGGCGGGTTTTTTTATGGGTCTTTTGTCGGCCGGATAAGCGCAGCGACATGCAGCAGGTTTAGCCTATCGCGACTGTGCCTTTATCCGTCTGCAGCCAACGCGGCGCCTTCAGCGTATCGGCAAAGTAGCTGACCAGTTCGCGCAGCAAATCTGTCATCACGATTTCAGATTGTCGCGGCAGTGTGCCGTTCATCAGCAACTGCGTAATCTCCTGACAGTAGCGTCCCAGCTGATCGCATTCGGGGGCGAAAACCGGAAGGCGTGACGGCAGTTCCTCCACGGTCAGGCTGGCTTTTAAATGCTCCGGGACAGTTTCCAGAAGCGTGGGTTGCAGAAGATTCAGGCAGGCGGAGAGTCGGCGCGTAAAGCGCCATTTTTGGGGCGGGTTCTTCGCAATCGACCAGTGCGTCGGTAAAACGTTCGCAGTTATCCGCCAACTCGGTGAAGTCGGTTGTGTGGTTGAAGGGCAGGGTGAATAAAGAATGAGCGTGGGTTAGGGTAGTAGCCATATTGGCAGCATCCGATAAGTGATATAGCTTCCACCACCGGAAATGCTAATTTCGCTGGTGGTGGACTGAACAGAGTTAGCATTACCGGCCTTATCGGATACCGGCGCATCTTTCGATGCCCCTGCTCAGCCTACCATTGAGATGTAGCAAAGCATGCTGCAACAGTTTTGAGCTATGTTGCTGAGGATATTACCATTTCTGGAAAGAGGCTCGCAAAATTACCGCGATGAAAAGCATACTGCGGGCAGAGGTCTTACAGCGACGCAATGGTCCGGCTGTAAATCGCTGAGGCGTTTCCTGTAGGCCGGGGCGAGGCGCAGGGATGCGCCGAGAGGGCGGGCTTTACAGGGATGTTACCTCCGCCCGTCCCCGATAAGCCGGAAGGAATAAGCCGAAGGTACCGCGTAGCGGCGATTTACCGCCGGGAGCCCGGGTCGCCAGGGCGGTGGCGATTGAGCCGCCCTGGCACGTTCACCGGCATTGTCGTAACAGAGTAGCAAGGAACATAAAGTGAACGGAATAACCTCCACAGCCGTATGTTCCCCCTCACCCCAACCCTCTCCCTTCAGGGAGAGGGGGTCGTTTGTGCAGGTATTATTTTGTGGGGATCCCTCAGCCGAAAGGGAGAGGGAGTACGAATCGACCAAAATTTAACCTTGAAATGGTCAACACATTACCGCTATCCTTATCCGCGTTAACTTTCCCGCTCTGGAGCGCCCCCCAAAAATGAACAAACACGACTGATGAATTTCGATCCTTGCTAAACGCCACCGCGTCAGCAGGGGATGTTTTGATTTCATTCAGGAGTGCTTATGGCTCATTTTGCGCAGTCCCCTTCTTTTATTTTGCATCAGGTCTCCTGTCAGTTTGCGACGGGCGATATCCTTTTTGGTCCGCTGAATCTCACACTTGAGCCCTCCCTGTGCGCGCTGGTTGGCCGCAACGGCAGCGGGAAAACGCGTCTGCTGCGCATGCTGGCGGGGCGGGATGAACCGGCCAGCGGTCATATTGAACGCTTTGGCTCGCACTTCTATGTGGCGCAGCAGCAGGCTATTTCTCCGCAGACGACACTGGCGGAACTGCTCGGTTACGGCGCGATGTTTGCGGCGCGTAAACGCGTTGATAGCGGCGATTACCAGCCTGACGATCTGGACATACTCGACGGCCACTGGGATTTAGCCGAGCGTCTGTGTGAGGCATTTATCCATGCGCAACTGCCCGCGTTTGATCCGGATAAGCCCGCCGATGAACTCAGCGGCGGCGAGCGCATTCGCGCCCTGCTGTGTGGGGCATTTACGGCGGACGCAGACTTTCTTCTGCTGGACGAACCCACTAACCATTTGGATCGACAAGGCCGGGCATGGTTTTACGACCAGCTTAGGCGGTATCAGGGCGGCGTGCTGGTGGCCTCCCATGACCGGGAACTTCTGGAGCAGGTGCCGCGTATTCTGGAACTGAGCGCCTCGGGCCTGCGCAGCTACGGCGGGAATTATGCGGATTATCAAACCCAGCGCGATGCTGAGCAACAGGCTGCCCGTGCGGCGCTGGAACATGCAGCGACCGAGCGCAAACGCACGCGGGCGCGCATGCAAAAAGAGCATGACGACAGCCAGCGGCGGTCGGCAAAAACGTTACGCACCGTCGATACCCTGAATATCGCCTCGTTTGAGCGGGTCAAATACAAAGGCGCGGCAAAGGAACGAATTGGCAGCTGGAAGAAGCAGCATAGCGAGCAAAACGAGGCGCTGAATGCTGCGGTTAACAAGGCGCGTGAGCGGGTGGAAGAAGATGCCCCCATCATGTTTACCCTTCCGGGAAGCCACATTGCCGAGGGAAAACAGGTGCTGGTGCTGGAGGACCTGCAACTGCCGCATGTCTCTCTCCCGCCAGTCAACTGGCGGATGGATGGCCCCATGCGCGTGGCGCTCAGAGGACCAAACGGCTGCGGAAAATCGACGCTGTTAAAAATCATCCTCGGCGAAATAGCCCCACGTTCAGGTGCCTGTAAGGTTTCCGTCAGCTGCGCATATCTCGACCAGCATCTGTCGCAACTCGATCTTACCCAATCGGTCATGACGCATCTCAATTTGAATCATACGCCTCTTGAAGAGGGGGTATTGCGAACCCGTCTGGCGCAGCTTCAGCTTGGGGCAGACAAAGTCACGCTCCCGCTGGCAGAGCTGAGCGGGGGAGAACGGCTGAAAGCCGCTCTGGCCTGTGTATTGTGGCGCGAAAAAGCCACACAGCTACTGCTGCTTGATGAGCCGACCAACCACCTGGATCTGGCATCGGTCCAGGCGATTGAAGCGGCACTGGCCGGTTTTCCCGGGGCGTTGCTGGTCGTCTCTCACGATGAAAAATTCCTGCAAGGAGTCGCGTTGACGCATGAGCTGGTGTGGGACGCGGGGGGATGGCGTTGTGAAAGCCTTTAAAACACAAGCCCCCGCAAAGGCGGGGGCATTCAAACGTCACTACGCTATCTGTTTGCTGAGTGCAGGGTTGGCCTGAATCAGGCGCATCAGCTTTAACTCGGTTGGGGTGGGTTTCTCACGTTTCGACTCCCACTCCTGAACCATAGCCACGCTGACACCCATCGCTCTGGCGAATTCTTCGGTTTTCAGTCCTGTCCCTTTGCGCAATTGCTCATATTCTGTAAAGGGATTGGATTTTTGTTGCAGGGTAATCGTCTGCGGTACATCTTTAAAAATGATCTGTTCCAGACTGCTCAGCAGCTCAAACTCAGGATCTTTATATTCCATTGAGGACTCCTCTTAAATCTCACATCGTGATCAAGAACATCAGAGAGCCAATTAAGAATAGTCCCTAATCCAGACCCAGGATCGTCACGGCTGTGATTAATCGTGCGGTAACGAATGCTGTACCCGATTCAGCGATATGGATATTTATGCTAATTACCTGATTAGTCATATGTCGGCCTCGCCAGGTATTTTTTTGTAAATGGTAAGAAATAAATTGGCAATAGCCGTTTTGCATGAAAAGAGTATCTTGCAAGGCTGACCTGGACTATCCTTGTCAGCGTTGGGCACGCGTGTGCCGGTGTGCGCTTTTTTGGGTGAAAGGAGTAATAAAATGGCGACAGGAAAGTCCTGCTCTCGCTGGTTTGCGCCTATTGCGGCGTTGTTGATGGTTGTTAGCCTGAGTGGGTGTTTTGATAAAGAAGGCGATCAGCGCAAAGCGTTTATCGATTTTCTGCAGAATACAGTGATGCGCAGCGGCGAGCGGTTGCCGACGCTGACTGCGGATCAGAAAAAACAGTTTGGCCCCTTCGTGTCCGATTACGCCATTCTTTATGGTTATTCACAGCAGGTGAGCCAGGCGATGGATTCTGGTATCCGCCCGGTAGTGGATAGCGTGAACGCCATCCGCGTTCCACAGGATTATATGACGCAGCGCGAACCGTTACGTCAGTCCAACGGTGCGCTTGGCGTGCTGAGTCAGCAGCTGCAGAATGCGAAAATGCAGGCTGATGCGTCACGTTCTGCGCTGAAGCAGGGCGACGATCTCAAACCTGTCTTCGACAAAGTGTATGAGAAAGTGGTGACCAAACCGTCTGAAGCGCTGCAACCGCTGATTCCGGCCGCGCAAATTTTCACGCAGCAGCTGGTCCAGGTGGGGGACTTTATCGCCCAGCAGGAGACTCAGGTAAGCTTTGTCGCCAATGGCATTCAGTTCCCGACCTCGCAGCAGGCAAGTCAGTACAATACGCTGATTGGACCGCTGGCCTCCCAGCATCAGGCCTTTAGCCAGGCCTGGAGCGCAGCCGTCGCGGCCACAGAATAAACTGAAAAAACCCCGCTTCCGGCGGGGTTTTTTTATGCATTCCGAAAATAACGCTTGTCATTCCTTCCCCACATCGGTATAAATGTTCGCGTCGGTTTGTTACACAGACCTAAAGCAGTTTAGTAAAGCAGTCCAGATTGTTATCCATAGATACCCTTCGTAGTGACCCTTCCTTCATCGCTTAAAAATCTGTAACGCAATCCATCAAGCCGGAAGGCACAATATATTTGTTAATAAGGTAATTTCTATGTCTGCTAAAATGACTGGTCTGGTAAAATGGTTCAACGCTGATAAAGGTTTCGGCTTCATCACTCCTGACGATGGCTCTAAAGACGTGTTCGTACACTTCTCTGCTATCCAGAACGATGGCTACAAATCTCTGGACGAAGGTCAGAAAGTGTCCTTCACCATCGAAAGCGGCGCTAAAGGCCCAGCAGCTGGTAACGTTGTAAGCCTGTAAGCTTCCAACCCAGTAGCAAAGAATTTAAAAACCCGCCTTCTGGCGGGTTTTTTCGTTTCTACCGTTGTACCTGCGGGTTCACGCAGTTTATCTCCACCCTGCCACTGAGGGCAGCGATAAGGTTATCTACCGCCGTGGCCGCCATATTGTAGCGCGTCTCATGGGTGGCGGAGCCGATGTGGGGCAGGGCGACCACGTTGGGTAGCGTCAGCAGCGGAGAATCCACCGGCAGCGGCTCCTGCTCAAACACGTCCAGACCGGCAGCATGGATCTCACCGTTTTGCAGGGCTTCAATCAGCGCCTTCTCATCCACTACCGGGCCGCGACCCGCGTTGATGAAAATGGCTGACTTCTTCATCTTTTCGAACGCCGCTTTGCCAATCAGATGACGGGTTTCGTCAGTCAACGGCAGGACCAGGCAGACAAAATCCGCTTCCTGCAGCAGCGTATCCAGCTCGCAGTAGCGGGCGTTAAAACGTTCTTCAGCTTCACTGTGGTGGCGACGCGCGTTGTACAGAATCGGCATGTTAAACCCAAAATGCGCGCGCTGCGCCAGCGCCAGTCCGATACGCCCCATGCCCACAATACCCAGCGTTTTGCCGTGCACATCCACGCCGAACCAGTCCGGACCTATGCTTTTTGTCCACTCGCCCGCTTTGACGCGCTCAGCCACTTCCACCACGCGACGGGCCGTCGTGAGCATCAGCGCCATTAGCGTGTCGGCCACGGTTTCCGTCAGGGCATGCGGTGTATGCATCAGCAGGATCCTGCGGGCATTAAGGGCCTCCACGTCGAAGTTATCGTAACCCACGGACACGGTTGAGGTAGCACGAAGCTTCGGCATTTTCTCCAGCAGGGCGACATCCACTTTTTCGCTTGAACCCAGCAGGCCTTCAGCGCGGGCGAACGCATCAGCGTGCTGTGCCACGGTCTCCGGGCTCAGGTTCTTCACCTGCGTGACGGTGAAGTGCTCTTCAAGGCGCTTCTGCAGATCTTCCGGCAGGGCTTTATACAAAATGACGGACGGCTTCATGCTAATCTCCGTTGTGTTTTAAGGTTTCAGGCGTGGCGAGCGCCGACAGGGTGTTGTTGATTATTAGCAGGCTTAACAATCAGAGTAAGCCATACGGAGGCGAAAAGCGCCACCCCCATAAAGATGTACGACGCAGCCGGGCTGCCGGTGGCACCGTTCAGGTAACCGACGAACCAGGAGCCGCAGAACGAGCCCAGCGCACCCATACTGTTGATCAGCGCCATCGCGCCACCTGCGACGTTACGCGGCAGCATCTCCGGGATGATGGCAAAGAACGGGCCATACGGGGCGTACATGGCTGCACCGGCAATCACCAGCAGCGTATAAGAGACCCAGAAGTGGTTTGCGCCCACGGCCCAGGAGCCAATGAAGGCAAAGGCAGCGATCAGCAGCAGCGGCCAGACAAACAGCTTACGGTTTTGCAGCTTGTCCGACGCCCAGGAGACGATGATCATCGCGATTGTCGCCGCCAGATACGGCACGGATGACAGCCAGCCGACCTCGACCATACCGAGGTTTTCACCGCCGCTGCGGATAATGGACGGCAGCCACAGCACAAAGCCGTACACCCCAATACTCCAGGTAAAGTACTGCGCGCACAGCAGGATCACGTTGCGGGAGCGGAAGGCTTCGCCATAGTTACGCACCGCCTTCAGTCCTTGCTGCTCTTTATCCAGCTGTGCCTGCAGCGCCGCTTTCTCATCTTCGGAGAGCCATTTCGCCTGGGCAGGTTTATCTTTCACCAGCACCCACCAGCAGAAGGCCCAGATAATTGCCGGCACCCCTTCGATGATAAACATCTCGCGCCAGCCAAAGGACTGGATCAGGTAGCCTGAGACGACCGACATCCACAGCACCGTGACCGGGTTACCGAGGATGAGGAAGGTATTGGCGCGTGAACGTTCGGATTTGGTAAACCAGTTGCTGATGTAGATCAGCATCGCTGGCATTACCGCCGCCTCAACCACGCCGAGGATGAAGCGAATAGCGGCCAGGGCAGGAATATTGTTCACCATGCCGGTGAGAGACGCGCAGGCGCCCCACAGGATCAGACAGATGAAGATCAGCTTACGCACGCTGCGCCGTTCCGCATAGATCGCGCCAGGGATCTGGAAGAAGAAGTAGCCGAGGAAGAAAAGGGCGCCCAGCAGGGAGGAGATCCCTTTGGTGATCCCAAGGTCTTCGGTGATCCCTGCCGCGGACGCGAAACTGAAGTTGGCACGATCAAGGTACGCCAGGCTGTACGTGATGAACACGATTGGCATGATGTACCACCAGCGTTTTACTGCATTGGTCGAACTGTTCATAGGCTTGCCTCTGTTGTTGAGGTGGTTACCGCCGTTGTCTGTAGGGTACACGGTGGTTTGTTTTGTTGAGTACGATGTATGCCCCCTCACCCCGGCCCCTCCCCAGAGGGGAGAGGGTTAGGGTGAGGGGGGAATGTTTATTCGTTAAGCTGTGCTCGTGTTGGTAATCCTTCGCTATCGCCCTGTACCTGAATGGCCAGCGAGCCAATTTTGTTGCCCCGCGCGACGGCCTGTTGCAGCGTTTTGCCTTCCAGCAGGGCGCTAATGACGCCTACGGCAAAACCATCGCCCGCGCCGACGGTGTCGACGACGTTCTCAACCTTCACCGCAGCGACCGCGCCCTGTTCGCCCTCGGCGGTTTTAAACCATGCGCCATCGGCACCGGTTTTCAGCACCACCGCTTTTACCCCTTTATTAAGGTAGAAGTCGGCAATACCTTCCGGCGTACTTTCGCCGGTCAGAATCATCCCTTCTTTCAGGCCTGGCAGAACCCAGTCCGCCCGGAACGCCAGACGGTTGAGCTTCTCAACCATTTCTGCCTCGCTTTTCCACAGCACCGGGCGCAGGTTGGGATCGAATGAGATGGTCTTCCCCTGGGCTTTCAGGGTGGTCGCGGCATGATCGAGCAGTTCATACGAGCTGGCAGAAAGTGCCGCGGCGACGCCGCTCAGGTGCAGGTGACGTGCGCCAGCAAAATAGTCGGCGTGGTAATCCGCCACGGAGAGATGGCTTGCAGCCGATCCCTTGCGGAAATATTCCACGATGGGATCGGTTCCATTTTCGACTTTAGATTTAAGCTGAAAACCGGTGGGGAAGCGTCCGTCGAGGGTGACGCCTGCGGCATCAATACCCTCTTTTTTCAGTGAGTCGAGAACGAAATGACCAAAGCTGTCATCCCCCACGCGGCTGACCCAGCCGACGTTCAGGCCGAGGCGCGCCAGCCCGGTCGCGACGTTCAGCTCTGCGCCTGCCACGCGTTTCATAAAGCGCTCCACCGCGCTCAGTTCGCCTTTTTCGGTGGCGACAAACATCGCCATGGCCTCGCCGATGGTGATGACATCCAGCGTCTTGTGCATGGTTTACTCCTCGCGTAGCAGGTTGACGTAATGGCGGGTCACGGCGGTTAAATCCGTCCCTTCCAGCGGGAACTCGATACCGCGCGGGGCATCGGCGGGCAGCTGGCTGAGCAGATCCAGCCAGCGCGCATCGGCGTGGTCCGGTGCGACAGCGCGGAAGTTATCCTTATGCGGCACGGCGGCTTTCACGTGGATATAGCTCACGGCAGGGGCCAGGTGGCGGGCTGCTTCTTCGGGCGAATCGCCGACCCACAGCCAGTTACCCATGTCGAAGGTCAGGGTGACGGGGAGCGCCATGTCCCGACAGGCGGCCTGGAAACGCTGCATAGGCGCCAGCTGGCCGCAGTCGGTCTGATCGTTTTCCACGACCAGCGCCATGCCGCTTGTATTCAGCAGCGCACGCAGGGCGTCGAGAGCGTGCGTGTCGCTGAAATGGCCGAGGGAAACCTTGAGCCACAGCGCGTTCAGGGTATTGGCCTCTGAAAGATAGCGGGGCAGATCCGGGTTTAGCGTGCCGTCGGGCATAAACAGGGCGGCGGGTGCGGAGTAGCACGCCAGCAGGCCCAGCAGTTCAATGGATTCCCCCAGCGCAGGCAGCGCCAGCAGCTCTTCGCTGTTGAACAGTTCCCGGCGGATCTCCACGCCGTCTGCGCCCGCGCCAGCAATAACGGGAAGCATCGCCCGCTGACCGCCCGCCTGTCGCACCTGTTCCGCGCCGTACGCGGCGGTGACCACCATAATTTTCCTGTCCATCGTCGGACTCCATCGCAACATATCAATACTATTACGCTAGATGGAACCGGTTCCAAAGAAAAGGTCAGGATGTTGAATTTATGATCGACATCACAAGGGGAAATTAACGCGCGGTGGAGCCGCGAACAATCAGTTCACCGGAGAACACCTGCTCGCGAACCGCATCGCTGATACCTTCGATACGACGAACCACTTGTTCTACAGCAGCATAGCCAATTTGCCAGGTGGGTTGTTTGAGGGTGGTGATGCCGACACCGGCCAGCTCCGCCCACTCCAGTTCATCAAACCCCAGCAGACCAATGTCGCTGCCCCAGTGCAGGCCAATGCGCTTGAGCGAACGGGCGACCTGAAGCGTCAGCGCCCCGTTGGCGGAGATCACGGCTTTGCGCATCCCGCGATGGCGGGTGTGGAACTGGCGCAGGGTGTTGTCGAGCTGGTCGGCTTCGTGAAGCGGCGTTTCGGCATTTTCGGCGATAACACCCGGATAACGCTCCAGCGTGGCGCGAAATGCGCCCAGGCGTTCACGACGGGTGTTAACCATGCCCAGCGGTTCGCTCAGAAACAGAATGGCCTCGAAACCCTGTTCAATCAGATGTTCGGTGGCGGTCGTGGCGGCCTGAGTGTTATCCAGCCCGACCACATCGCAGGCAAATTCGGGAATTTTACGGTCGATGAGGACCATGGGCAGGGAGGACTGCTGCAGGCGATTTAATCCTTCTTCCCGCATGCCCACCGCGTTAACCACAATCCCTTCCACCTGATAGCTGCGCAGCAGATCGAGATAGTGCAGCTCCTGGTCGACTTCGTTGTTGGTATTACAGACCAGCGGCGTGAAGCCCTTCTCGCGACAGGCCGCTTCGATACCGCTGAGCACGTTAACGGAATAGGGATTGGTGATATCGGCGATGATAAGTCCGATGAGGCGAGTGCGGCCGCGTTTGAGCCCGCGCGCCATCAGGCTGGGACGGTAGTCGAGATCGGCTATCGCCTGTTCAATTCGCGCCAGCAGGGCATCAGACAACAGGTGTTTCTCGCCGTTGAGATAGCGCGAAATACTGGTTTTACCGGTTCTGGCGGCTTTCGCCACGTCGCTGATGGTGGCCCGGGCTGGTTTGCTCATCACTGATTTCCCTGAATTTAGTGAGAATACCTTAGCGGGAAAATCGGACGAATCAAGTAATTTGCCCGGTGGCGCTGCGCTTACCGGAGGTTACGGCCTAATGCCCTCACCCCAACCCTCTCCCACGGGAGAGGGCGTAAACACTAAAAACGGCAACGGGGTTGCCGTTTTGCTTTTACCTACTGAATTGGGCTTAACGTAATCTCAACGCGGCGGTTCTGCGCTTTGCCTTCCGCCGTGCTGTTGCTGGCGATAGGGTTAGCTGGGCCCATGCCGCTGGTGCGGATGCGGTTTGCTTCAACACCCTGGGTAATCAGCGAGCTGGCCACGGAATCGGCGCGCTGCTGGGACAGACGCATATTCAGATCCTTGCTGCCGGTGCTGTCGGTGTAGCCAATCACGTTCACGGCGGTTTTGTTGTACTCCTTCAGCACCATCGCCACGCCGGTCAGGGTGTTAGCACCCGCAGGTTTCAGCGTGGCGCTGTTGCTGTCGAAGGTCACGTTGTTTGGCATGTTCAGGATGATGTTATCCCCGCTGCGGGTGACGCTCACGCCGGTTCCCTTCATTTTGTCGCGCAGTTTCGCTTCCTGTACGTCCATGTAATATCCGACGCCGCCGCCCAGCGCCGCGCCCGCTGCTGCACCAATCAGCGCGCCTTTGCCACGGTCTTTCTTGGAGGAGGAGAGTGCCCCAACGCCTGCGCCTACCAGCGAGCCGATACCCGCGCCGATACCGGATTTACCCGCTTCGCGTTCGCCGGTGTAAGGGTTGGTTGTGCAGCCAGAAACAGCCAGTGCACCGCTCACCAGAGCGGCAATAACGAGTACGCGTTTTTTCATCTTCTTTCCTTAATCCTTTTTATTCTTTGCCACGGCGAGCGTGGCAGTTGATTATGACGTCCGGATACGGAGAAAATTCCGGGGATAACTCTGAAATTTGTGACAAACCATAAACTGCCTCAATAAGAAGGCCGTAAACCTGCACGCAACCAGGAGCGCACGCTTGAGCACCTCAACGAAAACCATTCTGACCGCCGCCCACTGGGGGCCGATGCTGGTCGAAACCGATGGCGAGAATGTCCTGTCGTCTCGCGGGGCATTGCCAACCCAACATCCCAACTCTTTACAGACCGTCGTTCGCGATCAGGTGCACAGCAAAACGCGCGTGCGCTGGCCGATGGTGCGTAAAGGATTTCTGGCTTCGCCGGACAAGCCACAGGGCATTCGGGGTCAGGACGAATTTGTTCGCGTGAGCTGGGATGACGCGCTGGCGCTGATCCACACGCAGCACAAGCGGATCCGCGACAGCTACGGCCCTGCCTCTATTTTTGCCGGCTCTTACGGCTGGCGTTCAAACGGCGTGCTGCATAAGGCCTCGACGCTGCTGCAGCGTTATATGAGCCTGGCGGGAGGCTACACCGGCCATCTCGGGGATTACTCCACCGGCGCGGCGCAGGCGATTATGCCGTATGTGGTGGGGGGCAATGAGGTTTATCAGCAACAGACCAGCTGGCCACTGGTGCTGGAACACACCGACGTGGTGGTGCTCTGGAGCGCTAACCCCCTCAACACGCTGAAAATTGCCTGGAATGCCAGCGACGAACAGGGCATTGGCTATTTTGACGCGCTGCGTAAAAGCGGTAAGCGTATTATCTGTATTGACCCGATGCGTTCTGAAACCATGGACTTCTTTGGCGACAGCGCCGAGTGGATTGCCCCGCATATGGGCACCGACGTGGCAATGATGTTAGGTATCGCCCATACGCTGGTCGAAAACGGCTGGCACGATGTCGAATTCCTGACGCGTTGTACCACCGGCTTCGATAACTTCGCCGACTATCTGACGGGTAAAACGGATGGCGTGGCCAAAACGGCAGAGTGGGCGGCAGACATTTGCGGCGTTCCTGCGGATAAACTCCGCGAACTAGCGGCGTTATTCCATCAAAACATCACGATGCTGATGTCCGGCTGGGGGATGCAGCGCCAGCAGTTTGGCGAGCAAAAACACTGGATGCTGGTGACGCTCGCCGCGATGATCGGGCAGATCGGTACCCCGGGCGGTGGTTTTGGTCTCTCCTATCACTTCGCGAACGGCGGTAACCCCACCCGTAAAGCGGCCGTACTGGCCTCCATGCAGGGCTCGGTGCTGGGGGGCGTGGATGCCGTGGATAAAATTCCGGTGGCGCGTATTGTTGAAGCCCTGGAAAATCCGGGCGGTTTTTATCAGCACAACGGTCAGGACCGCCATTTCCCGGAGATTAAATTCGTCTGGTGGGCGGGTGGGGCGAACTTCACCCATCATCAGGATACCCATCGTCTGATCCGCGCCTGGCAAAAGCCGGAACTGGTGGTGATCTCAGAGTGCTTCTGGACCGCCTCGGCCAAACACGCCGATATCGTGCTGCCGGCGACCACCTCGTTTGAGCGTAACGATCTCACCATGACCGGCGACTACAGCAACCAGCATATGGTGCCGATGAAGCGCGTGGTGGCGCCACGTGATGAAGCGCGTGATGACTTTGACGTATTTGCTGAACTGAGCGAGCTGTGGGAAGCGGGAGGGCGGGAGCGTTTCACTGAGGGGAAAACTGACCTCGAATGGCTGGAAACCTTCTATCAGATTGCCGCTCAACGCGGGGCCGCCCAGGGCGTTACGCTTCCGCCCTTTACTGAATTCTGGGAAGCAAACCAGATCGTGGAGATGCCGGAGAGTGAACAGAACGCGCAGTTTGTCCGTTTCGCCGATTTCCGACGCGACCCGGAAAAGCACCCGCTGAAAACCGAGAGCGGAAAGATGGTGATCTACAGCGAGCGCATCGCCAGCTTTGGCTACGCCGACTGCCCGCCGCACCCTATGTGGCTCGAGCCAGACGAATGGCACGGCAACGCCCAGCCGGGGCAACTGCAGGTACTGTCAGCCCATCCCGCGCATCGTCTGCACAGCCAGCTTAACTATTCGTCACTGCGTGAGCGGTATGCGGTTGCAGGGCGAGAGCCGATTACGCTGAATAGCCTCGATGCAAAAGCCCGCGGAATTGTCGACGGTGACGTGGTGCGCGTCTGGAACCATCGCGGACAGGTGCTGGCCGGAGCGGTCGTGAGCGACGGGATTAAACCGGGCGTTTTCTGTATTCACCAGGGCGCCTGGCCTGACCTGGAGCCCACCGAAGGGGGGATCTGTAAAAACGGGGCGGTTAACGTGCTGACCAAAGATCTCCCCAGCTCGAAGCTGGGGAATGGTTGTGCAGGAAACACGGCGCTGGCCTGGGTCGAGAAATATCAGGGACCCGAGCTTACCTTAACGGCGTTTGATCCGCCTGCCAGCTCATGATCCAGGTCGGGTGTTGAGTATCATCCTGCCAGGCGCTGTCTTCAATACGAAAACCCTGCGCGTGGTAGAAATTCACCGCCCGGACATTTTTCTGATACACCTCCAGGCTTAAGTGCGGGAAGCGCTGTTGAACGTGGTTCAGCAGCGCTCGCCCGATGCCTTTACCGATATACCCCGGTGCGACAAACAGTGCGCCGACAAACTGCGACTGCATCACGCTGATAAATCCGCAAGGTTCGCCATCCTGTTCCCAGACCCAGGTTTCAGCCGAAGGCAGGTAAACGTCCCGCACCATGGCTTCATTTTCTTTCCAGTAACTCGCCTCAATAAACGGATGCGCTTCTGTGGTGCTTTCAAGCCATAGGCTCAAAAGCGGCGCGGTATTCTCACTTTGCCATTTGCGGATCATGATGGCCTCCCGGATGACAGAAGCAGCCGGTAACATGGTCGTTGACCAGGCCACAGGCCTGCATAAAGGCGTAGCAGATAGTGGAGCCGACAAACTTGAAGCCACGTTTTTTCAGGGCCTTCGAAAGCGCATCCGAGGCCGGCGTCGAGGCGGGGATTTCCGCCAGCGTGGCGGCCTGCGTGATTTGTGGTTCGTTATTCACGAACGTCCAGACAAACGCTGAAAAGGATTCACCGTTTTGCTCCATCGCCAGGTAAGCGCGTGCGTTACCAATGATGGCCTGGATCTTACCGCGATGGCGGATGATACCGGCATCCTGCACCAGGCGTTCCACGTCGTCATCGGTCATGGCGGCGACGGCGACAGGATCGAACTGGTGAAAGGCATTGCGGTAGTTTTCGCGTTTCTTCAGTACCGTAATCCATGACAAACCCGCCTGCTGGCCCTCCAGGCAGATCATCTCGAAGAGTTTTTTGCCCTCCCTTTCCGGCACGCCCCATTCCCGATCGTGATAGTCGATATAAAGCTGATCCTGGCTGACCCAACCGCAACGTTGCATAGGCGATGTCCCTTAATGATGTTGATGCTAAACGAATCGATAGCCTGCGGACATTATGACGGTTCAGCCTCCAAAGCGCATAACCTCTTCGATAACACTGTGAACCGCGTATCATTCTGACATTCGCCAAATGTATTTTTGGATTGTATTGATAGGAATTATATTTTCAGAGCTGATTAATTCGCATAAGTTTAGATATTTAAATTAAATATTATTTTTATGATACTTAAAGAAGTATTTAATTTTACTTAATGCATTCTTTAATTAATATTATTTTATTGATTCGGCATGTGTATTATATTTCCTGACTTGTTTTATCCCATTGGCGTATTTTTTAAAAGGAGTTTTAATGAAAAAGATCATTGCGCTTTTTCCGGTTCTTGCTGTTATGTCGTCATCCGTTTTTGCCGCAGCGTCCGGTGATGGTACGATCAAATTCACTGGTGAAATAGTTGATTCACCCTGCGTCATCTCTGTTGATTCACAAAATCAGGAGGTTGTGCTCGGCCAGGTGAAAAAGAGTGTATTCACCGCAGTGGGCGATAAATCTTCTTCCAGACCATTTGAAATCAAACTGGAAGAATGTGATATCTCCAGCAAGACCAAAGTTAACGTGAGTTTTTCAGGCATCGCCGATGAAACAAACGATTCGCTGCTCTCCGTCAACACGGAGGCTGGCTCTGCTTCAGGCGTAGGTATCGGCATCTATGACAATGCTAATAAGCTGATTGATGTAAATACAGGAAAAGCGACAACGACGCTTCAGGCGGGTCAAACCGTTCTGTACTACACCGCTAATTATGTTGCCACCAAGGCTGCTGTAACTACGGGTTATGGTAATGCAGAAGTTGACTTCAATCTGACGTACGAATAATTGACAAAGAGAAAAGGCAATAGTTTCTATTGCCTTTGATGATTCGATGGAGAGAATCATGAGAGGTGGCAGGTTTATATTACTCGGTACATTAACGCTTTCATTTATTACGTCAACCGGTTACGCCGCAGGGGTGGCGCTGAGCAGTACGCGAGTGATATATGACGGGAGTAAAAAAGAAGCGTCGCTCACGGTGAATAATAAAAGCACGACGGATGAATTTCTTATTCAGTCCTGGATTGATGATATCAATGGCAGTAAAAAAACGCCCTTTATCATCACGCCGCCTTTGTTCAAACTGAATCCAACGAAAAATAACGTCCTGCGTATTGTGAAAACCACGGATGCGCTGCCCCAGGATCGCGAGTCTGTTTACTGGATAAACGTAAAATCCATTCCTGCACAAAGCGAGGGCTCAGCGGACAAAAATGTGCTGCAGATTGCGGTACGTACACGCCTTAAGCTTTTTTATCGCCCGGCGGGTCTTCAGGGCAAAAGTATGGATGGCTGGGAAACGCTGCGTTTCTCTCGCGTGGGAAAACATCAACTCAGTGTGACCAATCCTTCCGCTTTCAATCTTACGTTTAATCAGCTTTATGCCGATGGGCACGCTGTTGAAAAGTTGGGAATGGTCCCTGCAAAAGGCTCATTGATTATCCAGCTCCCCGCAGAAATGGGTCAGGTAAAAGACGTTAAATATAACATTATCAATGACTTTGGGACGGCAGGCGAGATGCTGACGCAGCATCTGAACTGAACATTGTCTTAAGGAACGCCGCAATGCCATGGATGTCACATTTTTTTGCCAGAAACGCTCCCCATTTCTCGTTGTCTGCACTCGCGCTGATGGTGGCGGGGACGTCCCCTTCATGGGCGGGAAAGTTTAATCCACGTTTTCTGGAAGAGGTACCTGGTATTGATCAGCACGTCGATCTCTCGTTGTTTGAATCGAAAAGTGCTGAGCAGGTACCTGGCAAATATCGGGTGGCAGTGGTAGTGAATGACCGCAAGATGGAGTCCAGAACGCTGGAGTTTAAAGCGGCGACTCCGGCTCAGCACGATAAACTGGGTGAAACGCTGATGCCTTGCCTGAGTCGGGTGCAGCTTGAAGGTATGGGTGTGCGTATCGACAGCTTCCCGGCGCTTAAGCAGGCTCCACCTGAAGCCTGCGTTGCCTTTGAAGAGATTATTCCCCAGGCGGCAAGCCATTTTGATTTTGCTGAACAAACGCTGGTGATGCGTTTCCCCCAGGCCGCTATGCAGCAAACCGCGCGCGGTACGGTACCCGAATCACGCTGGGATGAGGGGATCAACGCTCTGCTGCTGGACTACAACTTTTCCGGCAGTCATTCCAGTTACAACGACCATAACAGCGATCTGAGTGACAGCAGCGACAACTATTACCTGAATATGCGCAGCGGTATGAATCTGGGGCCATGGCGTTTGCGTAACTACAGTACCTGGACCCGCAACGACGGTGAACAGCACTGGGATAATCTTGGTACATCTCTGAGTCGCGCCATCGTGCCGCTGAAAGCTGAACTTACCCTCGGGGATACCTCAACGGCGGGCGATATCTTTGACAGTGTGCAGATGCGTGGTGTCATGCTGGCCTCGGACGATGATATGTTGCCGGACAGCCAGCGAGGGTTTGCCCCCGTAGTACGTGGTATCGCGAAAAGCAACGCCGAGGTGACCATCGAACAGAATGGTTACGTCATTTACCGTGCATATGTACAGCCTGGCGCATTTGAGATTAACGATCTTTATCCCACCTCGAACAGCGGCGACCTGACGGTGAAGGTGAAAGAGGCCGATGGCAGCGAGCAGACCTTTATTCAGCCTTTCTCGTCGGTCGCGATTTTTCAGCGCGAGGGGCATCTCAAATACACGCTTTCCGGTGGGGAATATCGCGCCGGGAATTACCGCAGTGGTGAGCCAAAATTTGGACAGTTTGATGCCATGTACGGGCTGCCGCTGGGTTTTACCGCCTATGGCGGCGCCATCCTGTCTGAGGATTACAACGCACTGGCGACGGGGTTGGGGAAGAACTTCGGCTACATTGGCGCGATCTCCATTGATGTCACCCAGGCTAAAAGCACGCTGGGGGATGGTCGCTCCGAAGAAGGCCAGTCTTATCGCTTCCTCTATTCCAAAAGCTTTAACGGCGGGACGGATTTTCGCCTGATGGGCTACAAGTACTCGACCAGCGGTTTTTATACCTTCCAGGAAGCAACGGATGTGCGCAACGACGCAGGCAGCGATTCCGCCAACTACCACAAGCGCAGCCAGATCCAGGCTAACGTCAGCCAGCAAATGGGCAGCTACGGTTCGGTTTATGTTAACGCCACACAGCAGGATTACTGGAATGATGAAGGTAAGCAGCGCTCCATTAACGCTGGCTATAACGGACGTATTGGCCGGGTGAATTACAGCGTGGCCTACTCCTGGACCAAAAGCCACGATGGTCGTGAGAGTGACCGCCTGTGGTCGTTTAGCCTGTCGGTGCCGCTCGGGCGGGTATGGAGCAACTATCACATTACCACCGACCAGCATGGACGTACCCTGCAACAGGCGGGGTTAAGCGGCTCTGCGCTGGAAGACCATAACCTCAACTACAGCGTCCAGGAAGGGTATGGCAGCAATGGTGTTGGCAACAGCGGCAACGCCAGTCTGGATTACCAGGGGGGATTTGGCAATGCCAGCATGGGTTATAACTACAACCGCGACAGTCAGCAGGTTAACTATGGTTTGCGCGGCGGGATTATAGCCCACAGCGAAGGGATTACGCTGTCACAGCCGTTGGGTGAGTCGATGGCGCTGATTTCGGCGCCGGGCGCGCGGGGCGCGAGAGTGGTCAATAACGGTGGAGTGACGGCGGACTGGATGGGGAATGCGGTGGTGCCTTACCTCAGTCCGTACCGTGAAACAGAGGTCGCGCTGAGAAGCGACAGCCTGAACAGCCGGGTGGATCTGGACAGTGCCTCGGTGAACGTGGTGCCCACGCGGGGTGCCATCGTACGGGCTCGCTTCGATACCCGCGTGGGCTACCGGGTGCTGATGAACATCACTCAGGATGATGGCCGGGTCGTGCCTTTTGGCGCTACGGCCACGTTGGTGGATGATAAGAAAGAGAACAGCAGCATTGTGGGTGAAGAGGGGCAGCTTTATATCAGCGGCATGCCGGAGAGCGGGCTGCTACAGCTGCGATGGGGTAACGATGCCAATAAGCAGTGTCGCGTTAACTTTACGCTGCCAGAGCAGCAAAACAGCAGCAACGTGGTGATGACCCACGCGGTTTGTCGATAACAGGGAAGGAAAAGACGATGTATCAACGTGTTTTTGCACTAACCGGGCTGGTGTGTGCGGCGCTGTTTTCCCACCATACGCTGGCGGCAGACGACTGGGGACCCTGCATCCCTACGGACGGGACGCGTCAGTTTAATGCCTCGATGATTAAAACGGTGACTGATACCTCAGAGAACAGTTCAGGCACCGTGTTTCCGGATTTTTATGCCTGGGATCTGGGGGAAACGTATCAGGTGAAATGTGAGTGCCCTGATAATAAAGAGTCCAGGTTCACGTATTTTAGTGCAAAAACATCACTCCCTTTTGGGCACAATGATGGTTCACAAAAGTATTTCATTGTAAATAATAATATTCAGATCGCGACCAAAATTTGGATCGAAGGGCTAAAGCGAGAGTATGTTGATGCGCCTTTTCCAGATGAGTCAAATCTTTATAAAGGCCGCTCGGCATGTGATGTTAGTCCTAATAATACCGATAAATTTACTACAGGCAGTAAAGGAAGCTTATCGCTTTATATTCACCACCCCTTCGTCGGGCAACTGGATATACCCTCTACCAATATTATGAATCTGTACGGTACCTATAAGCCCGGCGTATACAGTGCAACACCTATGTCTTCGGTCTATCTCAGTGGTTCTGTCACCGTGCCCCAGGGCTGTGAACTGGCCAGCGGTAGCACGCTGGAGATCCCCTTTGGTGAATTCCAGGCCCATGACTTTAAGGATCGTAAAGGACAGCTTCCGGCCGGTGCCTCGCCGGTGACGAAAGAACTGCAGTTTAACTGCACTAATATCTCTGACGGCGTGAAAATTTTCCTGCGCATTGAGGGAACGCCGAATCCGAATGACAGTTCAGCCATCGATCTCGGCAACCCGGATATTGGCGCAGTGATCAAAAACGCCAGCGGCGTGGTGCTAAAACCGAATAGCACGGATGCGCAGGCGCTGACGGCCGCGCCGCTGACGGATGACATCCACCGTTCTGCCTCCACCACGCTTTCGTTCTCGCCTGTGAGCACGACCGGTAAGCTGCCGGTAACCGGCGATTTTGAAGGCATTGCCACCCTGCGAATTGATGTGGAGTGATGCCCGTGAAAAGGATAAACGCGATGATTTATGGCGGACTGCTGATCTCCTGCGGCGCATGGGCGGTTCCCGTCAATATAGGGTCTGCCGGGGATGTACATTTTACCATCAGCATTCGTCAGGGAACCTGCGAGCTGGAGCAGGACAACATTGAGGTGGACATGGGGTCGGTAATACTGCCGCGCCCGGTACAGGCTGGGCGTGAACTTAATCAAAAGGCGTTTACCATTGCGCTAAAAAACTGTACTAACGTGGCCCGGACTTACGTCACGATGGATGGCCTGGCGGACAGCACAGACCCCCGTTTTTTCGCGCTGGACAGCGGCGGCGCGACGGGGATTGCCCTGAAAATTAAAACCGACGAGGGTGTTCAGCAGTTTCCGCTGAGCACCGATCCCACGCCTTTGGCACATACCATCCCCACTGATGGAAATAACGCGCTGAGATATATCGCCAGCTATGTCACGGTCAGTCCTGATGCAAAATCGGGGGCGGCTAACGCCATGCTGAACTTCAGCGTTGTTTATGAATAGAGGAGTGGCTGACAGAACGTTAAATAATTCAACCTGGCTGGCTTGACGTGCTGGTGAAAAAGACAATAGTTAATACAGAGCCATAGGCTCTAAAATCTCGTCCTGAAAATGATAATAATCGCCGAATTCGGCTCTCTCTGGGGTCGCATTGATGATGATAAAAAAAATCAGTGGTCGCCATGCCGCTTCTGGCCTGGTGGGGATTTCAGCCTGCCTGTTTTTTTGTAATACAGCGTCTGCCTGGCAACAGGAATATATCGTTTCAGACGCCCAAAATAATACGGCGGAACGCTATACCTGGGACGCGGATCACCCACCGCGTTATGAGGATATTCTCGCTGAGCGAATTCAGTCTTCACAAGACGCGCCTGGTCTGGCCCTGAATGTGCCGTCTGGCAGCACCCTGGACGGAGCGATGAGCGTGGGCTGGAATTTTCCGGTTTCAGCGGGCATCAACACTGGCCCGGTGGTGGCGTGGCGTTATGAAGGCACGGCTCCCATGATGATTAACGAGTTTGGTGATAGTGCGACAATGCAAACGTCCAGCGACCCGCTCTGGCATGCCAGCGTCAGCACGCTGGGGTGGCGTGTAAATACCCGCTACGGCGATCTCCGTCCCTGGGCGCAGATTAGCTATAACCAGCAGTTTGGTGAGAATCAGTGGAAATCGCAGTTTGGCATGCCGCAGACCCCCTCTCCGGCACAAAACGGCAACTGGATGGATGTGACCGTGGGAACGGATATGCCGTTTAACACCCACGTTGCGGCCTATGCGTCGCTTGCACAAGGGGAACACACCACCAGCGGAGAGGAGTTTTTGTACACCCTGGGTGTTAATGCAAATTTCTAGCGTTGTTACTTTTTTAAACGTTACGATAACATCCTGAATACAATAACCGCAGGGGTTACAGCGATAGCAGGTACTAACACTCTATCGCTTTATTCCCGGGCCAGGCCATTCATTCCCGATTCCAGGCATTTCATTCCGTTTCGCCTGCACTTCATGCCGTTTTACCCCAGGCATATTAAGGTTTTGTTTATTGTTGTCCTCAGCGAATTCCCTCAATTTCTCTTGCAGGACAACTGCCATGAACACATCAACTTATAACCGCACGCGCTGGCTCACGCTCTTTGGCACCATCGTCACCCAGTTTGCGCTGGGCTCGGTCTATACCTGGAGTCTGTTTAACAGTGCCCTTTCCGACAAACTCGGTGCACCGGTTAGCCAGGTCGCATTCTCCTTTGGTCTCTTGAGCCTGGGGCTGGCGATTTCGTCTTCCGTGGCGGGCAAGCTGCAGGAACGTTTTGGCGTGAAGCGTGTGACCATGGCGTCCGGGATCCTGCTCGGCCTGGGCTTTTTCCTGACGGCGCATTCCAGCAACCTGATGATGCTGTGGCTGAGCGCCGGGATGCTGGTGGGGCTGGCCGATGGTGCAGGTTACCTGCTGACCCTGTCGAACTGCGTGAAGTGGTTCCCGGAACGTAAAGGCCTGATCTCTGCGTTTGCCATCGGATCTTATGGTCTGGGTAGTCTCGGTTTTAAATTTATCGACGCCCACCTGCTGGCATCCGTTGGCCTCGAAAAAACCTTTATGATCTGGGGGGCGATTGTTCTGGTGATGATTCTGATCGGCGCCACCCTGATGAAAGATGCGCCACAGCAGGAAGTTAAATCCGTGAACGGCGTAGTGGAGAACGACTTCACACTCGCGCAGTCCATGCGTAAACCCCAGTACTGGATGCTGGCGGTGATGTTCCTGACGGCCTGCATGAGCGGTCTGTATGTTATCGGTGTCGCAAAAGACATCGCGCAGGGGATGGTAAAACTGGATGCGGCCACGGCGGCCAATGCGGTGACCGTGATCTCCATTGCCAACCTCTCCGGTCGTCTGGTACTCGGTATTCTGTCTGACAAAATCGCCCGCATCCGCGTGATTACGATTGGACAGGTGGTTTCGCTGGTCGGTATGGCGGCTCTCCTGTTTGCCCCGCTGAACGAAGCAACCTTCTTTGCGGCGATTGCCTGTGTGGCCTTTAACTTCGGTGGCACCATTACGGTCTTCCCGTCACTGGTGAGCGAGTTCTTTGGTCTGAATAATCTGGCGAAAAACTACGGCGTTATCTATCTGGGCTTTGGGATTGGCAGTATCTGTGGCTCGCTGATTGCTTCCCTGTTCGGTGGGTTCTATGTGACCTTCTGCGTGATTTTCGCTCTGCTGATTATCTCCCTGGCGCTCTCGACCACGATTCGCCAACCGCAGCGTGAAGTTTTCAAAGAAGTTCATGCGTAATGACGACACGAAAGGCCGGTTATCCGGCCTTTGTATTTTCTGAAAACGGGAAATAAAGCGTTTTTGTCTGTTTTGGGATTTGCTTTTTTGTAAATAACTGTACCGATCACACTCTCTTCTGCCACTTTTCTGCTTCCCTGTGGTCTACTTACCACGCCTCCAGACGTTTCATTGAACGATCCCTTGAGCGTATGTTTAATCTGTCTGCTTTTTAATCGAGGCAGGCGGCGGTACTGTCCCTTATTTCCGGGTAGCTTGCATGAAATACATTAAATCGATGGCGCAACAAAAGCTCTGCTTTTTGCTGGCGTTGTACATCGGCCTGTTTATGAATGGCGCGGTTTTTTTCCGTCGGTTTGACGGTTATGCGCAAGATTTTACCGCCTGGAAAGGAATTGCAGCGGTTGTCGAATTGGTCGCCGCGGTACTGGTCACCTTCTTTTTATTCCGTATTCTGACCCTGTTTGGCCGTCGCGTGTGGCGAGTGCTGGCAACGTTTATCGTGCTGTGCTCGGCGGGGGCCAGCTATTACATGACCTTTATGAATGTGGTCATTGGCTACGGCATTATTGCCTCGGTGATGACCACGGATATCGATCTCTCTAAAGAGGTCGTGGGGTTGCACTTTATTCTCTGGGTGGCGGCGGTCAGTGCTTTGCCGTTGCTGCTCATCTGGAGTAACCGCTGCCGGTACACGCTGGTTCACCAGATCCGTACGCCGGGTAAACGCTTCAGAAGCGTTGCGATTGTTCTGCTGGCCGGGCTGATGGTCTGGGGGCCAATTCGTCTGCTGGAGGTGAAGCAGAAGAATGACGAACGTACCTCCGGCGTGGATATGCCAAGCTACGGCGGTGTGGTTGCCAACTCGTATTTACCGTCTAACTGGATCTCTGCGCTGGGACTGTATGCGTGGGCACAGGTGGATGAGTCTTCTGATAATAAATCGCTGATGAACCCGGCGAAGAAGTTTACCTATGTCGCGCCAAAAGATATCGACGACACCTACGTCGTCTTTATTATTGGGGAAACCACGCGCTGGGATCATATGGGTATTCTTGGCTATGATCGCGATACAACGCCAAAACTGGCGCAGGAGAAAAACCTGATTGCCTATCGCGGCTACTCCTGTGATACCGCCACCAAGCTCTCCTTACGCTGTATGTTCGTACGCGAAGGGGGAGCGAGCGATAACCCACAGCGGACGCTGAAAGAGCAAAACGTCTTCTCGGTGCTGCATCAGCTTGGGTTTACGTCTGACCTGTATGCGATGCAGAGCGAGATGTGGTTCTACAGCAACACCATGGCGCAGAACATTTCCTACCGCGAGCAGATTGGTGCGGAGGCGCGTAACCGCGGTAAGCCTGTTGATGACATGCTGCTGATTGATGAGATGAAGTTGTCTCTCAACGGCAACCCGAACGGTAAACACATGATTATCCTGCATACCAAAGGGTCGCACTTTAACTACACGCAACGCTACCCGCGTAGCTTTGCGAAATGGACGCCGGAATGTGTCGGGGTGGATAAAGACTGCACTAAAGAGCAGCTGATTAACTCTTATGACAACTCCGTGATGTATGTGGATCACTTTATTGATTCGGTCATTGACCAGGTGCGTGATAAGAAAGCGATAGTGTTCTATGCGGCGGACCATGGTGAATCCATCAATGAATTCGAGCACCTGCACGGTACGCCACGTAAGATGGCGCCGCCGGAGCAGTTCCGCGTACCGATGATGGTGTGGATGTCTGACAAGTATCTGGAAGATCCGGAGAAAGCGAAGATGTTTGCTCACCTGAAAAAAGAGGCGGACATGAAGGTGCCACGTCGTCACGTTGAGCTGTACGACACTATTTTAGGCTGCCTGGGTTATACCTCTCCGGACGGCGGTCTGAACGAAAATAACAACTGGTGCAAACTCCCTGACAGCACCGCTAAAGCCGCGCAGTAGCTCGCCTGGCGAGAATATCGCCAGTTGAAGGGCTTTTTTAAATTAAGGGATTGACGGGGGCGCACCTCAGCAGTAAGATGCGCTCCGCATTCGGCGAGTAGCGCAGCTTGGTAGCGCAACTGGTTTGGGACCAGTGGGTCGGAGGTTCGAATCCTCTCTCGCCGACCACATTCTGAAAAGGGCTAACCGCAAGGTTAGCCCTTTTTGCATTATGATCTTAGCGCTTCAGAGTGGCCAAAATGCCCCTTAGCCTCGCTTCACCCTGCCTGTTAACGATTTTGTGACATAATCCATTGTATTTTTTTATATATAGATTGATCTTTTTTCGCGTTGCTTATGGATAACCTCAGCATTTTTCGCTGTGCGTTTTAACGTTCGCGGTATTTAGTGCTCAGATTATCACCATTCTGCAAGAAAATTTACCCATTCTGAATAAAAGTTAATCACTGATTGTTGCGCAATATGAAGATAGTTGTGCTGCAACATGGCGAGTAGCATAAATTTCCCTGCTGAAAACTGGCATACATAGTTTTTTTAATCTTTGTTTGCGGTTTCTCACACTCAGCGTAAATCCCCGTCACCTGTATTGACGTTTTCACATTCTGTTGACAGATTGTAGGGCATGAGGGGCATTTCAGGGACGATCTGCGCTGCAACTCAAACGCTCTTCTGAAAGGATTCTCCATCCCTTTAACGCCTTCGGGCATCACCGACCGGACCGGGTAAAAAATAAATAAAGGTCTGGCGGCGTAACACAACAAAGCAAAACATCACATTGGAGCAGAATAATGAGTATTTCCTTGAAGAAGTCAGGGATGCTGAAGCTTGGTCTGAGCCTGGTGGCTATGACCGTGGCAGCAAGCGTACAGGCAAAAACCCTGGTTTACTGTTCTGAAGGCTCGCCGGAAGGCTTTAACCCACAGCTCTTTACCTCTGGTACGACATACGACGCAAGCTCTGTACCAATCTATAACCGTCTGGTTGAATTCAAAACCGGTACTACGGAAGTGATCCCGGGTCTGGCGGAGAAGTGGGACGTCAGCGAAGACGGTAAAACCTATACCTTCCACCTGCGCAAGGGCGTGAAGTGGCAGGACAGCAAAGAATTCAAACCAACGCGCGACTTTAACGCCGACGACGTTGTGTTCTCCTTCGATCGTCAGAAAAACGCCCAGAACCCGTATCACAAAGTCTCTGGCGGCAGCTATGAATACTTCGAAGGGATGGGTCTGCCGGACCTGATCGCTGAAGTGAAAAAAGTGGACGATAATACCGTTCAGTTCGTGCTGACGCGTCCGGAAGCGCCATTCCTGGCGGATCTGGCCATGGACTTCGCCTCTATTCTGTCTAAAGAGTACGCGGATAATATGCTGAAAGCCGGTACGCCGGAGAAAGTTGACCTGAACCCAATCGGTACCGGTCCATTCCAGCTGCTGCAGTACCAGAAAGACTCCCGTATTCTCTACAAAGCGTTCGAAGGCTACTGGGGAACCAAGCCGAAGATCGACCGTCTGGTCTTCTCTATTACGCCTGATGCGTCAGTGCGTTATGCAAAACTGCAGAAAAACGAATGCCAGGTGATGCCATACCCGAACCCGGCTGACATTGCTCGCATGAAGCAGGATAAGAACATCAACCTGCTGGAGCAGGCGGGTCTTAACGTAGGCTACCTCTCTTTCAACACCGAGAAGAAACCGTTCGATGACGTAAAAGTGCGTCAGGCGCTGACTTACGCGGTGAACAAAGAAGCGATCATCAAAGCGGTTTACCAGGGCGCTGGCGTTGCTGCCAAAAACCTGATCCCACCGACCATGTGGGGCTATAACGATGACGTTAAAGACTACACCTACGATCCTGAGAAAGCGAAAGCGCTGCTGAAAGAAGCAGGCCAGGATAAAGGCTTTACCGTTGAGCTGTGGGCGATGCCGGTACAGCGTCCATACAACCCGAACGCACGCCGCATGGCTGAAATGGTTCAGGCTGACTGGGCGAAAATTGGCGTTCAGGCCAAGATTGTGACCTACGAGTGGGGCGAGTATCTGAAGCGTGCCAAAGCGGGTGAGCACCAGGCGGTAATGATGGGCTGGACCGGTGACAATGGGGATCCGGACAACTTCTTCGCTACCCTGTTCAGCTGCGCGGCGGCAAAAGATGGTTCTAACTACTCTCGCTGGTGCTACAAGCCGTTTGAAGACCTGATCCAGCCGGCGCGTGCGACCGACGATCACAACAAACGTATTGAACTGTACAAGCAGGCGCAGGTTGTCATGCACGATCAGGCTCCGGCGCTGATTGTTGCTCACTCCACCGTGTACGAGCCAGTGCGCAAAGAAGTGAAAGGCTACGTGGTTGATCCACTGGGCAAACACCACTTCGAAAACGTTTCTGTTGAATAATTAAAAGCCACGCCAGGCGGCGCTGCGCTTGCACTGGCCTACGGTATGTAGGCCGGGTAAGCGTAGCGTCACCCGGCAGCAGTGCTTTATTCCCTCTCTGAAAGGAGAGGGGATAAGATTTGTGAGCAATACAGACGCCACGCCACTGGTCGTGCGTCATCAGAGAGAATCCGGGTTATGTTGCAGTTCATCCTCCGACGTCTGGGACTTGTTATCCCCACGTTTATCGGTATCACCCTTCTCACTTTTGCCTTCGTCCATATGATCCCCGGCGACCCGGTAATGATTATGGCGGGCGAGCGAGGTATTTCCCCTGAGCGCCATGCACAGCTGCTGGCTGAACTCGGCCTCGATAAGCCGATGTGGCAGCAGTACCTCCATTATATTTGGGGCGTCATGCACGGCGACTTAGGGATTTCGTTGAAAAGCCGTCTTCCGGTGTGGGACGAGTTCGTGCCGCGTTTTAAAGCGACACTGGAGCTTGGCGTCTGCGCCATGATTTTTGCCACCGCGGTGGGTATTCCGGTTGGGGTACTGGCTGCCGTTAAACGTGGTTCCATTTTTGACCATACTGCCGTGGGCCTGGCGCTGACCGGCTACTCCATGCCTATCTTCTGGTGGGGCATGATGCTGATCATGCTGGTCTCGGTTCAGCTTAACCTGACGCCGGTCTCCGGGCGCGTCAGCGACATGGTCTTCCTGGATGACTCCAACCCACTCACTGGCTTTATGCTGATTGATACGGCTATCTGGGGCGAAGAGGGCAACTTCATTGATGCCGTCGCGCATATGATCCTGCCTGCCATGGTGCTGGGCACCATTCCTCTGGCGGTCATCGTGCGTATGACCCGTTCGTCCATGCTGGAAGTGCTGGGTGAGGATTATATCCGCACCGCGCGCGCCAAGGGCCTGACGCGTATGCGCGTCATTATCGTCCATGCGCTGCGTAATGCCATGCTGCCGGTGGTAACTGTTATCGGGCTGCAGGTGGGGACACTGCTGGCAGGGGCGATCCTGACCGAAACCATCTTCTCCTGGCCGGGTCTGGGCCGCTGGCTGATTGATGCGCTGCAACGCCGTGACTATCCGGTTGTGCAGGGCGGTGTACTGCTGGTCGCGACGATGATTATCCTCGTCAACCTGCTGGTCGATTTGCTGTACGGCGTGGTGAACCCGCGTATTCGTCATAAGAAGTAAGGGGCCATCATGTCACACGTTTCTGAAAATAAAGTGGTTGCTGCACCGGTTCCAATGACGCCGCTGCAGGAATTCTGGCACTACTTCAAGCGCAACAAAGGCGCGGTGGTGGGGCTGGTGTATGTCTCTATCATGATCCTCATTGCGGTGTTTGCGAACGTGCTGGCACCCTATAACCCGGCGGACCAGTTCCGCGATGCGCTGCTTGCCCCCCCGGCATGGCAGGATGGCGGTAGCCTGGCGCACCTGTTAGGTACCGATGACGTGGGCCGCGACGTGTTGTCGCGTCTGATGTATGGCGCGCGGCTGTCGCTGCTGGTCGGCTGCCTGGTGGTGGTGCTGTCCCTGATTATGGGGATCATCCTCGGCCTGGTTGCGGGTTATTTCGGCGGTATCGTTGATAACATCATCATGCGTATTGTCGACATCATGCTGGCGCTGCCTAGTCTGCTGTTGGCCCTGGTGCTGGTGGCGATATTTGGCCCGTCGATCGGTAACGCCGCGCTGGCGCTGACCTTCGTGGCACTCCCTCACTACGTACGTTTAACCCGTGCGGCAGTGCTGGTGGAAGTGAATCGCGACTACGTCACCGCGTCTCGCGTGGCGGGTGCGGGTGCGATGCGTCAGATGTTCGTCAATATCTTCCCTAACTGCCTTGCGCCGCTGATTGTTCAGGCGTCGCTCGGTTTCTCTAACGCCATTCTTGATATGGCCGCTCTTGGCTTCCTGGGCATGGGTGCGCAGCCGCCAACACCGGAGTGGGGCACCATGCTCTCCGATGTGTTGCAGTTCGCACAAAGCGCCTGGTGGGTTGTCACCTTCCCGGGTCTGGCAATCCTGCTGACGGTGCTGGCATTTAACCTGATGGGTGATGGGCTGCGTGATGCACTTGATCCCAAACTGAAGCAGTAAGAGGCACGAGATGGCGTTATTAAATGTAGATAAATTATCGGTGCACTTCGGCGATGAAGGCACCCCGTTTCGCGCCGTGGACCGCATCAGCTACAGCGTTAATCAGGGCGAAGTGGTAGGTATTGTCGGGGAGTCCGGTTCCGGTAAGTCAGTCAGTTCACTGGCGATTATGGGTCTGATTGATTATCCGGGCCGCGTGATGGCGGAAAACCTGCAGTTCAACGGTCAGGATCTGAAGCGCATTTCCGAGAAACAGCGCCGCCAGCTGGTGGGTGCGGAAGTGGCGATGATTTTCCAGGATCCGATGACCAGCCTGAACCCGTGCTACACCGTCGGCTTCCAGATTATGGAGGCGATCAAGGTGCATCAGGGCGGGAATAAGAAAACCCGTCGCCAGCGCGCGATCGATCTGCTGAACCAGGTCGGGATCCCTGACCCGGCATCCCGTCTGGACGTTTACCCGCATCAGCTCTCCGGAGGGATGAGCCAGCGCGTAATGATCGCGATGGCGATTGCCTGTCGACCAAAACTGCTGATTGCGGATGAGCCTACGACGGCGCTGGATGTGACCATTCAGGCGCAAATCATCGAGCTGCTGCTGGAGCTGCAGCAGAAAGAGAATATGGCGCTGGTGCTGATTACGCACGACCTGGCGCTGGTGGCCGAAGCGGCGCATAAGATCATCGTGATGTATGCCGGCCAGGTGGTCGAGACCGGAAATTCGCACGATATTTTCCGCGCGCCGCGTCACCCGTATACCCAGGCGCTTTTACGCGCGCTGCCGGAGTTTGCCCAGGACAAAGCGCGCCTGGCCTCGCTGCCGGGCGTGGTACCGGGGAAATATGACCGTCCGCAGGGCTGTCTGCTTAACCCGCGCTGCCCGTATGCGACAGACAAATGTCGGGCAGAAGAGCCAGAGCTGAACCAGCTTGCTGACGGTCGTCAGTCAAAATGCCACTACCCACTCGATGATGCCGGGAGGCCAACACTATGAGTACGCCACAGGCCACCACGCAACAGCCGCTGTTGCAGGCCATCGATCTGAAAAAATACTACCCGGTGAAGAAGGGACTGTTTGCCCCTGAGCGCCTGGTGAAAGCGCTGGACGGCGTCTCCTTTAACCTCGAACGCGGTAAAACGCTGGCGGTGGTGGGGGAGTCTGGCTGCGGTAAATCCACGCTGGGCCGCCTGCTGACGATGATTGAAGTGCCGACCGGCGGAGAGCTCTATTATCAGGGGCAGGATCTGCTCAAGCATGACCCGCAGGCGCAGAAGCTGCGTCGCCAGAAAATCCAGATTGTGTTTCAGAACCCGTACGGTTCGTTGAACCCGCGTAAAAAAGTAGGGCAGATTCTGGAAGAGCCGCTGTTGATTAACAGCAATCTGAGCAAAGAGCAGCGCCGTGAAAAAGCGCTGGCGATGATGGCGAAGGTCGGCCTCAAAACCGAGCATTATGACCGCTATCCGCATATGTTCTCCGGCGGGCAGCGTCAGCGTATCGCGATCGCGCGAGGGCTGATGCTCGATCCGGACGTGGTGATTGCTGATGAACCGGTTTCAGCGCTCGATGTTTCTGTCCGCGCGCAGGTGCTAAACCTGATGATGGATCTTCAGCAGGAGCTGGGGCTCTCTTACGTCTTTATCTCCCACGACCTGTCTGTAGTGGAGCATATCGCTGATGAAGTGATGGTGATGTATCTGGGACGCTGCGTGGAGAAGGGGACCAAAGACCAGATCTTTAATAATCCTCGTCACCCGTATACCCAGGCGCTGCTGTCTGCGACGCCGCGTCTGAACCCGGACGATCGTCGTGAGCGTATTAAGCTGACGGGTGAACTGCCAAGCCCGCTGAATCCACCTCCGGGATGTGCATTCAACGCCCGCTGCAGCCGTCGCTTTGGCCCTTGCACCCAGCTACAGCCGCAGCTGAAGGACTATGGTGGTCAGCTGGTTGCCTGCTTCGCGGTCGATCAGGATGAAAATGGCGAGAAGCCACACGCATAAAATAAAAAAACCGGCGCTTAGCCGGTTTTTTTATGTCTGCGTGATTACTTCCGCAAGCGAATCTGGTCAACGGCGTGCTTCTCGCTCTTGGTGAGGATCAGGCTCGCACGCTCGCGTGTGGGCAGGATGTTCTCTTTGAGGTTCACATAGTTGATCTCTTTCCACAGCCCCGTGGCCACATTGATCGCTTCTTCTTCAGATAGCTGAGCATAGTGGTGGAAATAGGAGTCCGGGTCAGTGAACGCCCCTTCACGGAACTTCAGGAAGCGGTTGATGTACCAGTTTTGCAGAAGGTCTTCCGGCGCATCGACATAAATAGAGAAATCGACGAAATCTGAGACAAAGACATGATGCGGATCGTGAGGATAATCCATGCCGCTTTGCAGCACGTTCAAACCTTCCAGAATCAGGATATCCGGCTGGACCACGGTTTTATCCCCACCCGGAATGCGATCATAGATCAGGTGTGAATAGACCGGCGCCGTCACGTGAGGCACGCCAGACTTCAGATCGGAGACAAATTTCACCAGGCGGTGCATATCATAAGAGAGCGGGAAGCCTTTCTTCTTCATCAGCCCGCGTTCTTTTAATACTTCGTTCGGATGCAGGAAACCGTCGGTGGTGATCAACTCTACGCTACGGTGCTCGGGCCAACGGCTCAACAGCGCCTGCAGGACACGTGCGGTGGTGCTTTTACCCACGGCCACGCTGCCGGCAATACTGATGATATAAGGAATGCGTTGACCGTTGGTTCCGAGGAACTGCTCCAGCACCGCCTGACGACGCAGGTTGGAGCTGATATAGAAGTTAAGCAAGCGAGAGAGGGGGAGATAAATTTCTGCCACCTCTTCCAGGGACAGATCTTCGTTTATCCCTTTTAACCGTGCGATTTCACCTTCCGTCAGCGTCATAGGGACGGAATCACGCAGGGCAGCCCACTGACTGCGGTTAAAGTGAAGGTAAGGCGTCATTAACGTTTGCTCTTTTTTGCTCATAAGCATGCTTCATTGAGCCAGCATCACAACTGCCGGATCGTGGCTCATCACACAGTTAATTTTGGACAATGGGCAGGAGGTTAACACCAGATGACAGGAATAATAAGAAAAAAGATGGAAAGCGCTGCGTAACGCGGAAGCCGTCACGCTACGGTGTATATGGTGCAAATCACACTGATATGTTGAATATTTGACCGTGAATGACTACTTTTACAGCGCTCAATGCGCTGTTCGCATAAAATGTGAGCGAAAGAACGTTTTATGCAAATTTTTAGTTGCATGACCGCGCAGGTATCCATAGAATGCGCGCTACTTGATGCCGACTTAGCTCAGTAGGTAGAGCAACTGACTTGTAATCAGTAGGTCACCAGTTCGATTCCGGTAGTCGGCACCATCAAGTCCGGTGGGGTTCCCGAGCGGCCAAAGGGAGCAGACTGTAAATCTGCCGTCACAGACTTCGAAGGTTCGAATCCTTCCCCCACCACCACTTTCTGGCAGCGTAAATGCCGCCGGAGCTGGTTTAAAAGCTGAATCAGCTCGAACTGAAAAAGAGAGAAATCTCTTTTTTTGTTACAGAAAGAACTGGGTAGCCGAGTTTCAGGATGCGGGCATCGTATAATGGCTATTACCTCAGCCTTCCAAGCTGATGATGCGGGTTCGATTCCCGCTGCCCGCTCCAATACGTGCTGATATGGCTCAGTTGGTAGAGCGCACCCTTGGTAAGGGTGAGGTCCCCAGTTCGACTCTGGGTATCAGCACCACTTCACTTCTCCTTCCCGTTTCTCTCTGTTTCAATTTTACTGTATTCAACAATTCAGGCATTTCGCCTGGTTGATGTGGTGATATCACCGATTTATCCGTGTCTTAGAGGGACAATCGATGTCTAAAGAAAAGTTTGAACGTACAAAACCGCACGTTAACGTCGGTACTATCGGCCACGTTGACCATGGTAAAACAACGCTGACCGCTGCAATCACTACCGTTCTGGCAAAAACCTACGGTGGTTCTGCTCGTGCATTCGACCAGATCGATAACGCACCAGAAGAAAAAGCTCGTGGTATCACCAT